>CALHTA010000250.1 GCA_938038645.1 uncultured Thiotrichaceae bacterium | reverse complement strand
GCTCGATCTTGACGCCAATGTGATAAGGGGAAAATACGCGGGAAGGTTGGCCAATGGTATCAATTGAACCACGACGGGATATCCAAAAATCGGCATCCGTAAAGTCAGTACGGATTACCGCTAGGTCTTTAAGTCTCATAATGTAAACCCGTAGCAATAACTAGCTCCTCTGAATACTCAGCGGCTTTCTGTACGCTACAGGGACTATTATATTAAAAATCAACGACTTACGACACTTTAAACAGATATAAGGCTTTGATTTTATTACACTTTTCTGCGGTGTTTACGCGTCAGGTATCGACCATCAGAAAGCGTTTTTTGCTTTGTGATGGGCGGTACTTGCACGGCAAACCGTCATTTAAAATTGGGGTAGAACGGCCAGGCGTGACGGCCTCACCAAGTGCGACACACCCCGAAAAAAGACAAACGTGCCGACAGGCACACATCCACGCCTGACCGGGCTAGCCCAGCGGCAATGAGCGTGCTTGTAAAGCTGTTGGGTTTACGACGCGCAGCGACCTTGAGTGGAGGCGCAGAAGATGCTTGGAGAAACTACTGAACGATACCGCCGACGTTGCGGAGGGGCGGTGTTGGCCAGAACAAGGAGACCGAAAGAGCTGCCCGAATGGCCGCTACTGCCGTGCGTGCAGCGTAGCTGTACATAAAGCACGGGAGTAGGGTAGCGGCGACTCGGGCGGCCTGAAGGTTTCCGCCGTCTGGACAATGCCGTGCCGGAGCAACAACATTGAAAGTAACCGGCAGAACTAACTATCAGTAACCACCTGCTGATGTTTAAAATTCATCACTCGTTAATCAACAAAAGGCTTTAATACCTCTTTAAGGTTACCTAGTTCACCCTTAAAAAAGCAGTAATCTGCCGGTTCTGATCAGCCGGCAGACTGTTTTTATTTTCATCAATGACCGCTTCTACCTCCTCTTATTCGATCAGCTTCACAAACACAACCCAGACAAGCCACAGCCTATAAAGCTATTCACGCGCTTCAATGTAGTGATTTTTAAGTTCTCTTTTTGTTTCATTTTAGGCTATAGTAAAACCAAAAATAATGAACCAAAAAGGCGGCTTCTATGAGTGCCAATCAACACATAACCCGGTCTGACCGACCTCTACCAAGTACGCCATCTAACGCTTCTGAAGTCGCCGCTGACAAGCGCTTTGGTATTGTTGACTGCAATAATTTCTACGCTAGCTGTGAGCGGATGTTTGCCCCGCATTTGATCGGTAAGCCGGTGGTGGTGTTATCGAATAACGATGGCTGCATTATCGCTCGAAGTAACGAGGCGAAGGCGTTAGGCATCGGTATGGGCATGGCGTATTTCAAATCTAAGCAGCTCTTGAAGAAACACGACGTTGCGGTATTCTCATCGAATTATGCACTTTACGGTGACCTGTCTAACCGAGTGATGACCGTGCTTGCGACGTTTGCACCGCGCATTGAAGTGTATTCCATTGATGAAGCGTTTCTGGACTTTCAGGGCTTCGATCGTTGGGACCTAGACCGCTATGGCCGTGAGATCTGTGACACCACCCAACAATGGACCGGCATACCGGTATCGATAGGTTTTGGTGCCACCAAAACCTTGGCCAAACTAGCCAACCGGCTTTCGAAGAAAACACCTGGCATGGACGGTGTGTTTGATTTCTCCAGCTGCGAAAATCCAGATGCCTTGCTCTCAACTGTCGCCGTCGGCGACATTTGGGGGGTCGGGCGACGTTGGGCTGATCGATTGCAAAAGGAGGGTGTTAACACCGCTTTTGACTTGCAGCAGTGCGACCCTGCCATGATTAAACAACGTTTCAATGTAGTACTGGCCAGAACGGTTCAGGAGCTGCGTGGCGTCTCTTGCATCGAGCTTGAGGAAGTGCAAGCCGATCGTCAGCAAGTATTGTGTTCTCGATCGTTTGGCGTGCGGGTGACGGACTTTAAAGACATGCGGCACTCTGTGACGCATTTCATGACACGAGCTGCTGAGAAGCTGCGCAAACAGAACTTATTGGCTAATGTACTGAGCGTGCACGTCAGCACGAGCCCATTCGATGACAATAACGAGTACTACAGCAACTCATGCACCAGCCGCCTAGTGGCACCCACGAATGATTCCCGCGAATTGATTCGCCTGGCACAGCGTTTATTGAAAAGCATTTACGTAGCCGGGCACAGTTACCAGCGTGCCGGTGTGATGCTGTCTGATCTGGTATCCCAACGAAACTTGCAGCAGGATCTATTCAACCAAGACGACGGTGTTGAACGATCGGATGCCTTGATGACTGTCCTGGATACGATTAACAGCCAAATGGGCAACGGTACTCTGAGCTTTGCAGGTGAAGGATTTGGCGGCGGCTGGCGAATGAAGCAATTGCTTCGATCGCCGCGGTATACCACCAGAGTTTCGGATTTGAAGACAGTTAGCTAAGCAACAAGCGTGTCGGTTTTAGGAGGCGCAGACGATGCTAAACGAAACAACCCAGCGTTCCTCGACGACCGTTGCGCAGCCTTGGCAGAACCCGCCAGACCTAGGAAGAAACGACAAGAGACCACATGGCCGCGCAATCGTGCGTGCGGCGTAGCCGGACAATAAGGCACGATTGCAACAAGCGGCGATGTGGGCACGCCGGAGAGCACTGACGCAGGGCTGAGCGGGGGCTGACAAGGCAAGCGCAACGACGGGCTATCCGGTGGGGGAGGCGCAGTAGTGGATAAACGAAACTACGAACAATGACCGCCGACGTGGAGCAGTGGCTGGCGGCTTTTGGAAGGCCTGAGTACCGCGAGAAAGACAGTGGAGCTGGTGCGCAGCACGAGCGGAAACTGGCTGTAGCGGTAGCGAAGAGACTGGAGAAAGCGGCCTGACACTGTGGAACTCGGAAGCATCGGAACGCCGGGGCCGTAGGCCACGTAAGCGAGCGTGGGCAAATTTAACATAATAACATTGTGCGATGCCTGAGGACCCGAAGGGGCCACACAGACTTTGCATAATGCTTATTATGTTTAGCTTGCCCAGACCTCCGAAGTGCAGAACCTAAACTCGGTACAAGTTTTCTACTTTATTCAGATCTCAACGCTTAACGATCGATATCACAGCATACAGACTTCGCATAACCTCCATTATGTAACGCTTGCCCAGACCTTTCTATCGCTATCGGTCGGCACAGTGCCAGAGCGGGGCGCTTTTTACTACCACACCCTAAAGCCTCGAATTCAAGCGCTATTATTACTTAATGGATTCAAAGCTTCCGATGGTGACGTTTACTAAGGCTTGTTGCTCGTAAATATTATCACCATCTGCGTCAAGTTCCATTGAGACATAACTGCGAAGTGTTGGATCTGATGGTCTAGATAGCTTGATAGTAGATCCTTCAGCACCATTGAGATAAATATAACCTTGGCTTGGGGCACCGTAAGTGTTGGTAACTAGGTCAACAGAGGAGGATAAGACGATATAGCCATTGTTGCTTCTGTAAATGCGGCCGGTGACTGTGTCGGTTTGGCTGTCTACTAGTTTGAAATCTTTAAGTAGGTATTGAATGCTAGTTCTACTATCAGAGCGGTATAAGTTGGCAGTAGATGTGATTGTATTGGCACTTTCTAAAAAGCGAACACTGCCGATGAGGCTTTTTTTAATGGAGCCTTCTGTGCGGAGTAAATTATCAGTACCTAGTGAGTAATTTATTGGATTGTTTCGGCTGTCATAAGCATCTACCGAAAGTGTCATATCACCGTCAAATTGGCTAGCGAAAGCCCGTTGGCAGGCAGTGAAGTTGAATGTTGTCACTGTAGCCCCAGCAGTAGTGCTGAAAGTCCCTCCAAACTGACAACCCTCGGTGCTAGTAGGCCTCTGTTGTTTGATTGTATTTGGGCGGCTTTTGGAATCTGGTTCATTATTCAGTGCGTCACTAAAATCTTCGTTGTCAAACAGAGACATAGTGAAAGCAGATGCATTAGCTATTGTTAGGAGAGCTGGGCTTCGGCTACCTGAATAAGCTGAATTTGCACTTTGTGCATAGGCCATCGAAGTTGAAGTGGTATTGGAGGTGTTGTTGTGCTTACTATCACTCACACAGGCAGTGAGTAAAGACGAAGCTACACATAAAGTTAGCATGTTTACTTTAATGCGATGAGTCATAGATCTTCCTTGTTCATAGATAATTAATCTGTGAAGTTATAGGTCTAATGAATGATGTATAGTCCATTTAAGATAAACGGCTTAATTACTATGCTAGCTTGTTGGCAAGTGGGATAGACCCGTTAGGTACTAAAACGTCTTAGTAGTCAGCCTGGGCTTGGCCCAATTAGGCTTACAAGCAGTTTTCTATGGCAACGATAGGGAGGGTTCTTAAAGTCCACTGAACTAATGTTGTCATAGGTTTAAATCATTATAAGGTAATGTTGCGCAGCGTTGACTGTATTGGCAGGGGTTCGCATAATCGACGTTATGTTCAGCTTGCCCAGACCTTTAAACTGATGAACTAAGCATTAAATCCGTTCTTCATTACTACCGATAACCATTTCTTATCGCTAGTAATGGACATAGCCGAGACTCATGGCAGTGTTGAGAA
>CALHTA010000249.1 GCA_938038645.1 uncultured Thiotrichaceae bacterium | reverse complement strand
GATATTCCTCACTGGCCAAAAGCAGCAGCAAGTTAAACCCTTCGGTAGGTATTACTTTAATACCATTCTCCAGAGTTAGCACACATTACAGTCATTTTACCTGAGCGTTTCCGGGCGGATTTGCGTCTTCGGTGGCCAGCTGAACTGACTCTCTCCTGTAACCTGTATCGCTAATTGGGTATAAGTATACCTATGCTTAAAATTAATTAAAGCTTAATAATTATCTATTGGTTAAAAACGCTTTTTGGTTTTTGCGCATCAAGCATGGCAATCAAACGATCAGCGGGTACATAACCTGGAATCAACTGACCTGACTCAGTCAACAGTGCCGGAGTACCATTAACACCAAGGCTTTGGCCCAACTCATATTGTTCTTTGATAGGGTTCTTACAAGTTTTAGATGGCACTGACTGTCTTGCTTTTGACTTAGTCATAGCTGATTGCTGGTCATCCGCACACCATACGCTTACGATTTTATCGTAAGAAGGTGACCCGATACCTGCCCTTGGAAAAGCAAGGTACTCTACCGTGATGCCATTAGCATTAATTTGCTCCATTTCACGATGTAGCTTCGCACAGTAACCGCAGTCAATATCGGTAAAGACGCGCAAAACATGCTTTTCATTTTTTGCTTTAAAGCTAACAGGAACTGTTCCTAACTCATCAACAATTTTCTTACGAACGCTACGCTGAGCAACTTCAGAGAGATTTTCTCTTGTCTTAAGGTTTAACAAGTCGCCGCTAATGAAGTATTGGCCATCTGCACTTAAATAGACAATCTCTGTCCCGTACATTACCTGATACAGACCAGGAATCTGGCTTTCTCCTATTGAGTCAGGGGCAGCCTTAAATGTCTCAACTAAAATATTGTTCAGCTTTTTAGCGGTGTCTTCGACACTAGCCGCCGTAGCTGCGCCACTAGATATTAAGCTTAGCCCTAAAGTCAAAGCACAACATAATTTCTTAATCATTGTATTTTTTTCAACCATTGTTTTTCTATTACATTAATGAGTATACGCTGTAAGCCCGCTGAATAGATGCTCATCTCAACCCCGAGGGTGATGTTTTTGATGGACTTCTTGCAGCCTAGCTTGCGCAATATGAGTATAAATCTGTGTTGTGGACAAATCACTATGACCTAACAGCATCTGTAAGACCCGCAAATCAGCCCCATGGTTCAATAAATGTGTCGCAAATGCATGACGCAAAGTATGCGGAGATAAAGCCTGCTCTATCCCAGCCGCTTCCGCATATCGCTTAATAATATGCCAAAATCCTTGCCTCGTCATTCCCGCACCACGACGTGTCACAAATACGGCATTACTGACGCCATTACCCCGCATTATTTGTGGTCTTGCTTCAGCCAAGTACTGTTTCACCCAGTCAACGGCAACATCGCCCAGAGGAACCATTCGCTCTTTATTACCCTTACCAATAATTCTTACTACACCGACCTGTAAGTTTATCTGGGACAACTCCAAAGTAACCAATTCGGAAACTCTTAACCCAGCAGCATAAAGTAGTTCCAGCATTGCCCGGTCCCTAAGACCGAGTGATTCATCGATATTTGGCGCTTCTAACAAACTATCAACTTGCTCCTCAGAAAGAGAACTCGGCAATAGCCTTCCTATCCTAGGAGCATCGATTAGTGCAGAGGGATCTTCACAAATACTTCCTTGTCTAAGCTGATATCGGTAGAAGCGGCGCAAGCTTGATAATACGCGCGCCATTGTACTACTTTTCGCGCCATTTTTGCCTCTATGAGCCAGATAATGCTGAAGCGTAGAGGCATCGGCAGCGAGCAAATCTAAGCCCTTAACTTTATCCAGCCACTCTTCCCAAGCGTATAGATCCCTTCCATAAGCAGCTAAAGTATTTTGGCTTAAGCCCCGCTCAGACCAGAGCGCATCAAGAAAACTATCAATTAACTGCTCTTTATTCATAGTGTTCTGGCGAAGTTGATTATTCTTCACCAAATCCTTCTGAAAACGCTTCAGCGGCATCGACGCTTAAAACAGGCTCACCTTTTAACTCGCCACCGCCATAATAATTGACCCGCTTTATACTTGGGAAAACTTCGTGAAAAGTAATTTGTATAAGGTCGACTTTTTTGCACTTGAAAACATAATTCAACAGAAAGTCGCTGTGGCCTTCTGCATCCCCTACTGAATGTACATCCCGAGCATCCGTGGAAACTGCATCTTTAATATCATCATGTTCATGATAATCCAGCATATCTGAAACCATATCCGCAGCTTGGGGCTCACAGGCACCCGCTGGGATAAATTTAAAAAGCGCCGGTAGAGCAGCTTCTTGATAGAGCTTCTCATACTGCGAACTTACCTTCTCTTTCTTTTCCGTGGTTGTTGGCGAATCTTCAAAGCCTAGAAGATCTTCTGAAGGCATCAACATTTTAAAAATCAAAAAATCACGATCATTTATAATGGCAACTTCCAAGCTACCATGCTGATGTGGCCCCTGTAGTGGCCCAGCGACTAACTGTGAAGTAAAAAGCATTACAAAAAATACTGATATGAGTTTCATTACATACATCTCATTGAATAATATTATCGATAATTATGCCAAAGTTGGCTGCAGCTAACTTAGAGATCTATTATCATAGATAAGTTTCCGTAGCTTAATTTATCTAAGGAACCTTAACATGTCACCGTTTCTGAAAACAGCCATTGAAGCAGCCAAAGCCGCTCAACAAGTCATTGAAAAATATTATGCAGGTGAGTTTGAAGTTGAGATCAAACCAGACCAAAGTCCAGTAACGATTGCTGACATTGAGACTGAAGAAACGATAAAGAAAATCATACTCGATGCATTCCCAGATCACGGTTTTTATGGGGAAGAAACGGGTAAGGTAAATCCTGATGCAGACTACAACTGGCTAATCGATCCCATTGATGGAACTAAAAGCTTTGTTCGGGGCTATCCTTTCTTTTCAACCCAAATTGCATTAATGCACAGGGGCGAACTCATCGTTGGGGTTTCTAACGCGCCAGGATTCAAAGAAATGGCCTATGCAGAAAAAGGCCAAGGCGCATGGCTTAATGGAGAAAAGATCAACGTTGGGGATATTTCTTCTTTAGGAAAAGCCACATTATCACTGGGTAACATTGCAACCATTGCAAGTAAACCACAGTGGTCGACAATCGGCGAGCTCGTTCAAGAAGTTCACCGAATTCGTGGATATGGGGATTTTTATCACTACCACCTGTTAGCCAGTGGAAAGATAGACATAATCATTGAGTCAGACGTTAACATATTGGATGTTGCGGCTTTATCGGTGATTGTCACGGAAGCTGGTGGACGGTTTACCGACCTTTCAGGGCAGTCATTGACCCTTGACACCACCAGCATACTGGCATGTAACCTTGCAAGCACACACGAAAAATTGCTTAATCGTTTGAGCTACACTTAATTAACTAGCATCCGAGCTGCTGCTAGCTTCCTTAGTAGCAGCTTTCTCAGGTTTAGCAGCGGGCTTGTCTTCACTGCTCTTAACTTTCTCAGCACCACCATCCGCTAAATTCTTCTTATCCCCACTCTTAAAGTCCGTTTCATACCAACCTCCCCCACTTAAGCGGAAAGCAGCAGCCGTCACTTGTTTCTTTAATGAGGGTTTGCTACACGCCGGGCAATCCACCAATGGATTATCACTCACTTTCTGAATGACTTCTTCTATATGATCACATTCAACACATTGATATTCATAAATTGGCATGCTTGGAACTCCAAAAATTATAGAAAAACCTATCCGGCAGATAGTAGGGCCGAAGCATAGACTTTCAAGTCATTTGAAGCAACGAATTCAATTTTAAGCCCTATGGCTCTTAACCTTTCAATATGATTATTTTTCCAGCCTGAACACCAGCAGAGTTACCACACAAATGTTTTTCTATACCGTCTGATAGTAAAGACGTTTCAAATTAACGGGCGCTGAATTAAAAATGCTCGCAACAACAAAACCAATTACCCCCACCACTATTCAACGAGGATAGACAATGGAAAAAGTGTCGGCTCACTGGAAGAGCTCTAATATGGACCTTGGTAGCAACATGCTTAAACGCGCCATGGACTTTGTTGGTTCTCTACTGCTTATAATAATTTTATCACCTATACTAATTATTATAGCGTTTCTGATTCACCGTGATGGTGGATCTTCACTGTATTCTCAAGAGCGAGTAGGCTATGGAGGAAAGGTATTTAAGTGCTTAAAGTTTCGGAGCATGGTTGTAAATTCCAAACAACGCTTAGAAGAAGTTCTTGCTGACTGCCCTAACGCTAGAGCAGAATGGGATAAGGACTTTAAACTCAAAGACGATCCACGCATAACGCCGATAGGCGGTTTTCTTCGCAAAACCAGCCTTGACGAATTGCCTCAATTATTCAATGTTTTGAGAGGTGATATGAGCCTTGTTGGTCCAAGACCTATTGTGGAAGATGAACTAAGGCGTTACGGGTCTTTTACTAATAAGTACCTTTCTACGCGTCCAGGCATGACAGGTCTATGGCAAGTTAGTGGTCGTAATGACACAACTTACCGTGAGCGAGTTAGCCTAGACTGTTATTATGTCGATAACTGGAAAATACACACAGACCTCTTTCTTTTAGTGAAAACTCTGACGGTGGTTTTTCATGGCCGTGGTGCTTACTAGAATACGAAAGGTTTAAACTAGGCCCTGTATTGAAAGATACAGGGCCTTTTTTATGTCAATCGCATTTTCCTTTCTGTTACGATACTTCGCATGAAAAATATACTGATTACAGGGTGTTCAACAGGTATAGGCTACTGTGTTGCAAAGGGCTTAAAAGAAAATGGATATCGAGTTATTGCATCAGCAAGAAAGCAAGCCGATGTAAGCCGATTGGTAGAAGAAGGCTTCGACACTTTGTTACTCGATGTCGATGATTCTCAAAGCATTCAAAAGGCAGTCTCTGACCTTAAGTCTTTATGCAATGGAGAACTTTACGCACTGTTTAATAACGGTGCCTATGGTCAAGCAGGAGCTGTAGAAGACCTTACTCGCACCACGTTAGAGAAACAGTTTTCAACCAATGTATTTGGCTGGATTGAACTGACTAACTCTTTGATTCCCTTGTTACGCCAACAAGACAGTGCTCGCATTATTTTCAATAGTTCAGTATTGGGTCTAATTGCACTGCCATACCGAGGTGCGTACAACGCAAGCAAATATGCGATTGAGGGGTTTGCTGACACCCTCAGGCTTGAGCTAAGCGATACTAATATAAAGGTTAGCCTAATAGAACCTGGACCCGTTGAAAGCCGCTTTCGTCAAAATGCCCTAGCCTCTTTAAAAGCCAATATAGATATCGAAAACAGTTTCCATAAAAATAAATACCTGAAACAAATAGAGCGCATGGAAAAAGTTGGCCCTGCAGCGCCGTTCACATTGCCCGCAGATGCGGTACTAAAAAAAGTCATTGCATCACTTGAAAGTAAAAGTCCTAGCCCTAGGTATTACGTCACTTTTCCTACTTACCTGTTTGGAACTCTGCGACGGATTCTGCCAACCCGCTGGCTAGATAAAGTGCTTCTTTTTGTCTCAAAATCTGAAATGAAATAACATGAGTTTTTTAAAACATATCAAACGGTGCAATCAATATGAGAGTGATCAGTTTTTATCTTTCTTCATTGGTAATCAATGCTTTGGCTTGACTCACGTCAACCATGTTAATCATCTACTCAAATGGCCGAATGTCTTTGAGATTAGCCAGAACAGCTTAGTGCTTAATAATAATCTTGATACTCCAGAAAAGCGCACTACCGCTGTCGAATCTGTAATGAAAATACTTCATAAAGAAGGAGTTCTGGATTCATGGGTTGATGAACAATATAACATAAGCACCACATTCGATGGCCCTTCTATAATGCTGCTTGAACGAGCGGCTGTCGCTTTTCTAGGAGTGCAAGGTTACGGCATCCATCTAAACGGTTTAGTTCGTAAAAAAGATGGGATTTATGTCTGGGTAGCCGTTCGTTCTAAAAGTAAGCCTTTTTGGCCCGGCCAACTCGATCAGATCGTTGCTGGAGGCCAACCTGAAGGAATTAGCTTAATGGACAATCTTGTGAAAGAAGCCGGCGAAGAGGCTGCAATAGAAGAATCAGTCGCGCGCACTGCCACTTTTGAAAGCGAGATTCGTTACTGCTCACAGACACATCGTGGCCTCAATAACGATGGTATTTTTGCATATGACTTATGGCTAGATGAATCGTTTACTCCACACAACACAGATGGTGAAGTTGAATCCTTCGAACTAATGCCTATCGGGGAAATGGCTCGAATCACAGAAACTACCGATGATTTCAAAGATAACTGCAATCTTGTGAATATCGACTTACTCCTACGAATGGGGCTTATTGATCAAACGCACTCAGAATATGCTGAGATACTCTCAACGCTTTATAAAACACCGGCACCTCTAACAGAAACTATTAGGAGCATATGAAACCATGCCATACTCCAGCGATATCAAGCACAGCTACATCCCTTTAACCCCTGTTGCTAAAAGCCAATTAGACGCGCTAATGACTCACTCCAAACCAGCCGTCTCCAACTGGATTAGTCAGAGCGAATTTCATGCTGAAGAAGGTGAGCATTGCTTAATCAGCAATGAAAATGGAGAGTTAGTTGAGGTATTGGTAGGAGTAGCAGAAACAGGAGAACGTCGCTGGTCTATCGCTGGTCTTCCTAGCAAACTCCCCGCCACCCGCTATCAGCTACATTGTAATTGGAGTGAGGCGGAGCAAACGCAAGCTTTAATTGGCTGGGGCTTAGGAAGCTATCAGTTTGACCACTTTGTACACAATGACAACCATCAAGCCCTACTGCATTTACCGGATTCAATGAAAACGGTCGTTATGGCATTTTATGACTCGCTATGTACCGTTCGTGACTTGATCAATCTTCCGGCAAACCACATGATGCCCGAGCACCTTTCTCAGGAGCTTCAAACTTTAGCCAGTGATTATCAAGCAGAGTTTGATGAAATTGTCGGTGACGACTTATTGACTAAGAACTTTCCTACGATCCATGCCGTAGGGCGAGCGAGTGATCATGCCCCAAGACTGCTTTCACTTACGTGGGGAGACCCTGATGACAGCAAACTCACTCTCGTCGGTAAAGGGGTTTGCTTCGATACTGGTGGATTAGACATAAAAGGCTCTAGCTCCATGAGGCAAATGAAAAAAGACATGGGGGGGGCAGCGCACGTGCTTGGCCTAGCCAAGCTGGTCATGGCCTTTAAGCTACCGGTCTTTTTAGAAGTGTTAATTCCTGCCGTTGATAATGCAATTTCTGGTGATGCATTTAGACCAGGCGATATTATTACTACGCGCAGTGGGATTAGCGTTGAAATTGATAATACGGATGCTGAAGGACGCTTAGTACTTTGCGACGCACTGACACTTGCCTGTGAAAAGTCTCCGGACTTGATTATTGATTTCGCCACACTGACCGGTGCGGCTAGGGTTGCACTTGGCACCGAAGTTCCCGTTTTATTTAGCAATGACTATTATTTGGCACGCGACATTCATGATCAATCAATGACTAGTGAGGAATTGATTTGGCAACTGCCACTTCATAAACCTTACTTAAGTAACTTAAAAAGCACCGTTGCTGATATGGTGAATTCAAAAAGTGGTTATGGCGGTGCTATTACCGCAGCGCTTTATTTAAATGAGTTTGTCGCTAAAGACATCCCATGGGCACACATCGACTTAATGGCGTTCAACATTAGAGAACGACCAGGCAGGCCCATTGGCGGAGAAGCCATGGGTCTTTTTACTATGTTTGATTATCTACAAGATCGTTATCTGGCGTAATGGGCTGCCACTATCTGCTTGATACCACCGGTGTTGAGCAGATAGGTTGCCAAACCATAACTTCCAAGACCAATAAACATCTGTCCGCATAACCAAAGCCATCCGCGCTCATCTTTAACTACCCAAAGGCAGATACCCATAAATGCAGCGGCAATGATTATTTTCAAAACTTCTTTAGCAGGAAATGGTAAAGGAAAAACATTTCTTGCATAAAACACGCCTAATGCGCTGCTAATAGCAAAGGAAGCTAAGGTAGCGATTGCCGCTCCAAGCATACCCATTTCTGGAATAAGCCAGAAATTTAACGTCAAGTTGATTAAAGCGGTATAAATACCAATTTTAAAAATACCGCCGTTCTTATTGCCTAACTGAAAAGGTAGATGCAAATAAAATGCTCCAAGGCCCATAAAGAAAATAGCACTGGCAACCCAAGGGAGTATCAAAACAACAGCCTCTTGATATTCTTCACCAATGACTAAAGACGCTAAACCCGGCCCAACCAAAGATAAACCAACGACTGCAGGAATCGAAATGCTTAACAGCAGGATCACATAAGTATTGAAATACTCTAGCGCAGCCTCTTTTCCTTTAGTGTCCAACAACTTAACAATCATTGGGTACGCTGCTAGGTTGATCGCATTCATAATCATCATGATGGTATTGCCGGCCAAATCGTAACCAACAGAATACTTTCCTGCCTCAGCCTCATCGATTAATAATGCGAGCATGTATCTGTCTGATAAATTAGCAATTTCATCCAAGAAGAAAGAAGCAGCCAGCGGAGTGCCATAAATCAATAATTTCCTAGTTAGCTCCGGCGTGTATAACGTCTTATCAAACATCGCCCAGCTTTTTGCGCTTATTATTACTGCTGGTACTAACATGCCAGTAGCTGTTCCTAGAACAACCCCGACTGGACCATATCCAAAGTAAGCCATAGATGAGCCCAATGTTAATGCGAGTAATGCATAGCAAATTGTCATCAAAGCATAGCGGCCAGGCAACATTTGTGCTGATTGCAGCTGCTGCCCGATCATCAAAACAGTAAAACCTGTTAACAGTAAAAACCCTGAAGAAATTTCTGAATAGTAGCTCTCTCCAAGATAGAAAAACAAAGCGACACCTAAAAGCGCAAGGGGTATGAACAATCTAAGGTACAATACACCGAGAGTGGAAATAAACGCTTGGTTACTGAAAGTTCCACCCGGCCAAAAACGCATTGCACCAACTGGTAACCAGTTAAATAATGCACTATGCAAAAATAATGCGGCAGAAAACATAAGCGTATAAACGCCATACTGTTGTGGTGTCAGCAAATGCGTGTAGACCGAAAGCGCTACAAACGCCATGACACCGGGCACAATTTTAGCAAGTACATATATACCGCTATTTTTAAATAACATGACTGATGCTCTATTTATTATTGTTTATTAGTTGTCGCTGCCATGCTGTTTTCTTGGAGTAATAAAAACCATGTACTCCAATAACAGACCACACAAACCAAACTTCTTTTAAGTTTTGAGAATGCAAAGTCATCTGCGATATGAATATCGTAAACCACAGAGTCAGAAGGAAGAACTTCGTTTCTATTTGGCACTTAAGTGCGTAATAGAGCAGGCTAAATATCATCAGTAGATAGATCGTTAGTCCAATGATGCCATTTTCACCTAAAATCTGAACGTATGCATTATGCGCCCATTTAAAATTTATAGAATAAGGGTTAAGCGCGTGACCCAATGCGCCGGTGCCACTGCCCAAAAACGGATTATTTGCCCAAACACTAAGTGTATGCTGCCAAATAACCTCACGATGATTCAGATCTCCTGAAGCTACTGCTTCGCCAATAGAAAATATTCGCTCTACTGAAGCTTTTGGAGCAAGGCTAATCACAGCAACTGCCAAACCGATAACGATGCCTATGTAGATCAGCTTAAGATTAAATGAGGCTCTTCGCTGGGTAAAAGCTAAATACATTAACCCAATAGTCCCACAAACCAAACCTGTTCGAGTGCCTGTCAGAAATATTCCGTAAAAAATGACTGGAACTGCTGCCAAGTTAATTAATTTTATTGTCCAGTGTTTTGCTTGAGTATAGAGCCATACACCCATGGGAATTCCAAAGGCTAACAGAATTGCCATATTATCAGTTTCAATATTTTCAACGGTATAACGCTGGTAATAAGGACCCTCGATACCATTCAAATAATTGTAAAAAATAATTCCTGTCGCAAAAAAGCAACCTATTACGTAAGCTTGATATGCCCCACGAAATTTATACTCATCGCTAATGAGATAAGTAAACATTAGCGACATCAGTATAAGCATGATGTAGGTTTGTAAAATACCGGTTGATTCTTCAGGGATCGGCGACCACCAGATGCCCACTAGGTACCAACCGCCAAGCATAATGGCAAATAAATTAAACAAGGAGTAATTGCGGTGTGTACCCTCCAAAACCAGCATGACCAAGCTGAGCCCTAATGTCGGCATAGCGACCACTTTCGCTAGACCGTCGTAAACTCCTTCTCCCCAAGGAATCAAAAATATCATTAGCAGCAGAAAGTACCAGGTCACTCTGTGAACAACACCCATTCTAGGCCGCCCTGAATGGAAAGGATCGCTATTAACAAGACCTGATGTATTTGTGTTTATCATTATTTTTTTGCACAAAAGTAGAAGCTTGGCGACTACTCTAACCCATCGCCAACTAACATAAGCGAAACAGAGGATAGAGTATCCAATATTCCAGAAGGATGGTTCATCATCCGACAAGTTATCGTGAATTAGCAACCATTGGTTTAATTGAAATATCTTAGTGATTCACTTCACACTTATATTTGAAGGTACAATGACAAACAATAATCTTTAAGTATGAAAAAAATTAAAACAATACTATTCGCTCTTTTTCTATGCGCATTCATCATACTACTTGTCATTTCATTATTATTACCCGACCGGTTTTATCAACAGCTCTCCGAAAATCTTTTTAGCAGTAATACAGAGAAAAAAGTAGAGGTTGCTGGTAATGACAAAGCTAAGCGCCCCCAAGCTTCAGCGCCTCAAGCTAAAACAGATACTTCCCAGTCAAAACAGCCAAAACCAACCTCTATCCAACCCGACGCTTCGATACAGGTTGTATCGGGTTTTGACTGGCGACTCCCTAGCTATGCTCAACGAAGCGACTTAAGTGGTTTAATCTCAGAAACAAGAGGTGCTGAAGAATACATTCGCGCAGATTTCCATATGGTTCGATGGGACAAAACTAACCCACAACAGAATCAATTTGATTTTAGCGAGCTAGAGTCACAATTGCGTAACCGCTCTCAACAACAAGTCTTACTAAGATTAGAAACTTATGGTAAATGTGAGGCACCAGATTGGGCCTTAAGACAACTAGAAGTCACCCCTCGTGGAACCATTATTTTTTGGCGTGATAGCTACATCAAAGTACTTAAGCCTTATGTAAGGGAGATTGCTAAGCTGGTCAATCAATATCCACAGATCGTTGGTGTACAAATTGGAATATCAGATGGTCAATATCGTGTTGATTGTACAAAGTTTTCTCAGAAGGATGGGTGGGGAGAATTTAACTTAAAGCCTGATGAGCTTAGAGATGCCCAAAACCAATATGGCCTCACTCCCGAGATTCTTGAAAGTTCAACTAAACGTATTATCGATTTGTATGCCGACGAGTTTGGCGGAGCTGCGTCTAAATTAGTGTTTAATAACTTTGATCAATTTTCTTGGCAAGACATCGCAATACCTTACAACGCAAAAATGTCTTCTATCGCCAACTATGCTTTAAGCCGAGGCATTGGTAATCGCGACGGTCAAATTGAACACTGGATGCGATATACCAATAAAGTTTATGGAATGCAGCTCAAGCTATCGAATAATGGCACGTGTTCCTTAGATATGAACGAACAGGTCGCTAAGCAATATGCTAATCGATACTGGGGAACTGAGAATGAAGAGTTTGGCGACTATTACTGGGTTAGGGATACTTATGGTGGAATTAATAACCAAGCTCACCGCTTCTTTGCCAGCTCGCTAAGAGCGTTACAAATGCGGAGAAATTATATGACTATTCATGGAGAAGCTATGCAGAAAGCAGCTGATCCGGTTTACAAAACACAGGATTTTTTACGTTACCTTGATAAAACTCTAGGTAAGCAACCATTCGACACTCCAGATGCTTTTGTATTGCTGGGTGAAAGATACGTCGCAAACTTTCGGCTAAAAGAATTCCCAGAACACAAACAATGCCAATCTCAAGGTGGAGCCGCAATTCGTTCTTATGGCCGCTGGATTACCGAAGAGAGCGACAGCAAACCAGCCATGCGTATCAGCCTACCCGTTGACGATAAACGATGGGGACAAGGTTTTTATCTCCCAAGAAATGTTGACTATGAATATGCAGCACGCTCAAGTAAACAATTCAGTTTTAATCTAAACGACGAGCTAACCCGTATTCGCTGCGCTTCTGGGTGCAATGTTGAAGTTAAGGTTAGTTATAAAGATGATACGGTCAGCAACCTTTGGCTTGAGACTCCTGATGGTGCTAGTGGATCTTTAAGAACAACCGGTGATAATCGCATTAAAACAGCAACATTTAAGATCCGATCCAAGTTTAATAATGAAACGACTAATCAGGATCTGTTGCTCAAATCTGACGCAGCACCAATAAGCGCCATACTGTTGAGAATTAACTTTCTCGACTCCTAGTCGAGTGAATAGGTATTGCTCATCCATTCATCTTGAAATCGTTTACGTGCACATCAGTTACTCTTAACATAGCACCCAGATTACTACAATAATTCGCACTCACTAGCAGCCCGTTCCCCAAGGGAAACAAATTTCTGCAGCGAAACTATAATAAAGAATCAGGATTACAACATGTCAACAGTTCCGGTGGTACATCAAACAGGTGGAATACCCCAAGTGCAACAGCCTTATATTCCGGCTATTATGCACTCGCAGCCCCCCGCCCCAGTACCTGAAAAAGAATTATCAATACGTGACATATTTTCCATTCTCGGAAGACGTAAGTGGACTATTTTATTTACAACCTTGTTCACGGTTATGTTTGCGCTGCTATTTACATTTGCAACTAAACCATCTTATGTTGCAAATGCCACTATACAAATTGAGCGAGAAGGCCCGCAAGTTGTCAGCTTCGGACAAACTGAAGCGAGGTCCAGCGGAACTGATTCTTTATTAGATCCTTTTTTCCGCACCCGCTACGAAATGCTAAAGAGCAGAGTGCTAGCCTTAAAAGTCATTGAACAAGAAAACCTTGAGGAAAGCTTGCGCTCAGCCGGCGATCCACCTGAAGCATTGAAGCCATTTTTTGAATTCTTTGCCTTGCCAGATCTTGCTCAATACTTTGAGACGGATGATGGTATTGGTGGCGTAGGAAGTGAAAAACCTAAAACAGACATCACTGATCTATTCGCCGATAAACTACAAATTCAAGCGATTAACGAAACTCATTTAGTTCAAATATTTTTTGAAGGCACGTCACCTGTAGAAGCTCAACAAACGGTTAATAGTGTTATCAACAACTTTATTCAGCTGCAAATAGACACTCGCAGTGAAACCGGGGAATATGCAAAGGAGTTTCTTAAGCGAGAGCTTGAAAAAGCACGCCAGAATTTGCAAGATGCTGAAGAGAAACTAGTAAAGTACTCTAACAAAAACGGTATCTTAAACATTGACGAAGGCCAATCTCGATACGTTCAAAAGCTAAACAACTTGAGTGCAGCACTAGTAAACGCTGAAATCCGACGTACAGCTGCGGAAAGTATTTATCGTGAAATGCAGAACACTGGTTCTGTTTCAACAGTGATTACTAATCCAGTCATCACCAGCTTAAAAGGCCAATTGGTTTCACTAGAAAGCGAGTATCAGGAAAAACTTAAGTTATTCAAACCTAACTACCCTGATATGCAGCGCCTCCTTCAACAAATTAACAGCCTAAAGTCTAA
>CALHTA010000248.1 GCA_938038645.1 uncultured Thiotrichaceae bacterium | reverse complement strand
TAATGATTGTTGAATGCGTTTAGGTCGATATCAGTGCCCCAGTGGTGTCGTGAACTGCCCGGCATTGAGCTGTACTCTAAAATTTTTCTAGCGCGTTTAGTTGGGTCTTTAATGGTCCGTTTTATGTTACGAATGCCGCCGACTTTACGTTTCCCATTCCACTTGGCCTCCCAGATAGACTTCTGATGATAAAAGCTTCTTGAAGCAGAAAGAATCTTTAGTGTTATGCCGTCTTGCTTAGCGGCTGCGTGCATTGCCCTAAATGCATCATAAGGAAGTTTTTGCATATACATGCCTGTCCTTGAAGCATAGCGTTTGTTGATTCTTACAAAGTCATTTCGCTTGCTGGCGCTAAACTTTCCCATTAAAAATCTATCCGACACGATGGTTGCGGGGTGAATGCTAAAGTCAGTGTCTGTTGCTTGCGCTAAAGAGTGAAACGCTGCAACCGTGCTGATAAGTACAAGAATAAGTTTCCTTGATAGGGTGTCTAATTTGATCATTATTATTTCTTATTTATTTAACAACTAAGCGGTTTGAAGCTCTTAATGTGCAAAAGTTCACTAGCTAATGCGTGATTGAACTTTTGGTAACAGCGCCAAGGAGATAATGAATAATACAATTACCGGTGTTATCCCAACTCTCTGACTTGCAAAAGCGGCGGTCATAAATGCAATAGCTAATGGTGCGATGAAACTCGTAGCTCTTCCTGATAGGGCATACAAACCAAAAGCTTCCGTCATTTTATCAGGTTCAGCCTGATCCACCATTAATGTACGTGATGAAGCTTGTAATGCTCCGCCGGCTGCGCCAATGAGCCCACCACAGATGAAAAATAGCGCATCAGGAATGTTGCTTGGGGCGGTTTCTGATGCAATTTTAATCCAGAAAATGTGCTGTTGATCGGTACTGACTATTAGAATACTGGCAATAATTAGCAATAGAATACAGCTTGTCACTACTGTCTTTGAGCCGAAACGGCTATCAAGCTTTCCACCAAACCAGGCACCAATGGCCCCCGTAATATTGGCAATGATGCCAAATACCCCAATGTAAAGTATGCTCCACTGCATAACACCCGCCGCATAAATTCCACCAAAAGCATATAAGCCATTTAAGGCATCTCGGTAGAACATACTTGAGGTTAGAAAGGCAAAAAGACTCGGCTTTTTAGGGAGGCCTTTAATGCTTTGCCAAAGTGATTGCAGGCTCTTTTTCACCGATCCAGAAACTTTTCTTTTACGTTCTTGATCAGGCGTAAACAAAAATAGTGGAATGACAAAAATGATCATCCAAATAGCCGTTAAAGGCCCGCTTGCTCTGTCTCCTTCATGAGTCGCAGCGTCAAGACCAAATACAGGAGAAAGCCCAAGCAAGGTGACCCCAGTTTCGGGGTTGCTGACCATGAAACCAAGCATGAAGATAAGGCTAATCAATCCACCAATGTAACCAAGGGCCCAGCTATTTCCTGACAGTCTTCCGAGTGCTTCACGAGGGACTAGATCAGGCATCATGGCGTTATTAAATACTGCCGCGAACTCAAAGCAAATCAAACCAATTGAGAAGGCAATAAGTCCCCAAATTAATGTGTTGGTTGGCGAGTTTGGCACCATAAACCATAAGCTAAAAATACTAATCGAACCGATACAGACGAAAGCTAAAATCCATGGTTTACGAGGGCCGGTGGTATCGGCAAGTGAGCCTAGGATAGGTGAAAGGAAGGCGATTAATAAGCCTGCGATTCCAAGTGCGTAGCCCCAGTAGCTCTGACCGATAACTCCATTTTGTGCAACAGTATTTGTGAAGTAAGGGGCGAATATAAAAGTCATGATAAGCGTATGAAAGGGTTGTGAGGCCCAATCAAATAGCATCCAGCTGCCAATCGATTTCTTAGATAGTTTATTTTTTCGATTTAGCATAACGAGTTTATTAAGCTGGTGTAAGAGTGTTAAAGCTTAAACTAAGCCTGTCTAGGATGCTATGGGTAGGTATTTAACAAGTTAAAGATAGGGGATTACCGCGCTCGATTGATCGCTTTCATCGCTCATTTGATTGCTCTAGTCTTCGTTCTGTTGAGTGAAGAGCATCTCTGGGATACTTTTAAATCAACCTAAACACTGCTAAAACTGATCTCTAAGGGAGATAGCCCACAATGTCAATCGTGTCGAGCAACATGATATCTAAGCACTATTGTCCGAAGTGCCATAGTTTTGATTTATTCAAACTTCACAGAAGTTTTGTGGAGAAAAGAATACTGGGCTCACAAAATAAATTTCAATGCAGGGCCTGTGAACAAGTATTTAAACCTTCAGTGTTTGAAAGCAATATTCCCAAAGAAGTCCCCGTTTTTATTGACCAGATTCGACAAAAAGCTGAGGCGGGCGAAACCCCAAAAGTTGCAGTTCAAGATCCTCTTGTAAAGAAAGCGGTTGATGAACTCGCTGTTGAGGAAGCTTCCGTAGAGAAAGTTGACAATATAAGCGCTACAGTTGAAAAAACAACTGTTGAAGCAAAACAGACTGCGCATTCCAGCCTTTCCAAAACAAGTTCACAGATGATGTTGAATGGCGACTTTATGTCTGAGGATAACTTTAAAGTTACCGAAACAGTTAGGCCTAAGACAGATGAACAAAAGCCAGTTAATAAGCCTAAAGTCAGAAAAGCCCCACCTGCTCACAATAATAGTCAACAATATGTCGATGAGCCAATCTT
>CALHTA010000247.1 GCA_938038645.1 uncultured Thiotrichaceae bacterium | reverse complement strand
ACCCGCTGCACGGGCATGACCGACAAGAAAGTTTTGATTTGAAAAAAGCTTCACTAAAGAGTCGGTGTATTGAATGGTTCGAGCCGTGTCTTTCTGTCTTACTCTAGCGTATGCATTTAATAATTCGCTTGAGCCCACGTCCTCTTGCTGTTTCACAGCATGGGCAATTTGCTCTGCTAAATCCGCAATATCACGCAACGCTAAGTTCAAACCTTGTCCTGCTACAGGGTGCAATGTATGTGCAGCATTACCAATAATTGCCAAACGATCCGATATTAGTTTTGAAGACTGAGTGAGTGCCAGCGGGAAAGAACTTCTTCTACCGACTCGCGTGAAACGACCTAATCGATAACCAAACGCTTCACCTAATGCTGTTAGAAATGCATCATCATCTAGATCCAACACGGCCTGGTAATTGTTTGTCTCAAGGGTCCAAACTAAGGAGCAACGATTATCAGACATCGGTAACAAAGCAATGGGCCCTTGCTCCGTGAATCGCTCAAAGGCTCGGTTTTCATGAGGCACTTCTGTGCTTACATTGGCAATAATTGCAACTTGCTCGTAATCATGCGTTGTTGCGCTTATGCCCGACATTTTTCTTATCGCAGAGTTTCCACCATCACAAGCAACTAAAAGTTTAGTCTGAATAGTTTCAATTCCAGATTCACTCATCACTGAAATATTTTGAGTAGCATCGCTCGTTTCTACAGCATCAATTTTGGCAGGCTGAATAACACGAACGTTACTTCCTTCAAGATAACGATTCACGACCTGGCCGTATGTTTGCGCTTGAATTAAGTACCCTAACGCTGGCACTTTCTGTTGTTGGGCATTCAGCCTAGTCGCCCCAAAGTGCCCCCGATCTGAGACATGAATACTATCGATAGGATTGGCCGCATCAGCAGCATCCTTCCAAACACCGATTCCTTTTAGAATCTGACTTGAACCATAAGAAAGCGCGATTGCTCGATCATCGTAACCTGATTGCTGAGTTAGCTCGGCTGGCGATGCTTCGATAAGCGCAATGCTTAGCGGTAAACCTGATAGAGCGGCAGCAAGGCTGGCTCCCACCATGCCGCCACCTGCAATAACAATATCCATACTTTGCGTTTGCATCGCTAATCGGCCGCTTACGCAGCCTTATCCTTTGCCATCAGAGCTTCAATATCAGCTACTTCTTTGATCAATGAGCCCGTAAGTACTTCATTACCTTTACGTTTAATCAGTACATCATCCTCAATCCTCACACCAATGTTCCACCACTTTTTATCTACGTCAGGATTTGGAGAAATATAGATACCAGGTTCAACAGTCAGCACCATACCTTGCTCAAGCACTCGCCATTCGTCATCGATTTTGTAATCACCTACATCATGCACGTCCATACCCAACCAGTGCCCTGTTTTGTGCATGAAGAATTCTTTGTAAGCTTCCTCTTCGATAACACCTTCAAGAGTCCCTTTGAGAATCCCAAGATCCAATAGGCCTTGACTAATCACTTTTACAGCCGCTTCGTGCGGTGCATTCCAATTGTTCCCTGGCTGAGCTGCATTTATTGCTGCATATTGCGCATCAAGCACTATCTGATAAATTAAGCGTTGCGACTCACTAAACTTTCCATTTACCGGAAAAGTTCGAGTAATGTCACTAGCATAACAACCGTACTCTGCACCAGCATCGATAAGCACTAAATCACCATCTACTAGCGGCTGGTTGTTTTCAATATAATGCAGTACACAAGCGTTTTCGCCGCCCCCTACAATCGTTGTGTAAGCTGGTACCATGCCATTCCATTTAAACTCGTGAAGAAACTCGGCGTCCAGCTGCCCCTCATTCAGATCGGGCTCACAAATTTTCATCGCACGCTCATGTGAACGCACGGCCGTTTGAGCAGCGTGCTTCATCATTTTGATTTCAGCAGCAGTCTTATAGAGGCGCATGTCATGCAACAGCAAATCTAAAGAAACAAACTCGTGTGGGGGGTGAGCTCCAGATCTCACTTTGGCTTTCATCGCATTAACCCACGACATAACCTGCTGATCGAAAGCAGGGTTAACGCCCATACTGTAGTGAACGGTTTCTCTACGATCCATCAACCCTGGCAGAATATCGTCAATGTCCTCAATCGGAAATGAATCATCTGCTTGATAATCAGTTTGAGCGCCCTCTAGACCTGCCATACGACCCGTCCAACGTTCTGTCTTTGGGTCTTTTTCACGACAAAACAAGATGAATTCACCCTCTTCACGCTCTGGTATTAATACGGCAACGGCTTCAGGCTCATTAAAATTTGTCAGGTATTGAAAATCACTGTCTTGTCTAAACGGATGTTCCGCATCGCGATTGCGAATCAGTAATGTGGCTGACGGGACTATGACAATACCTTCAGGTCCAACCATATCCATTAACTGCCGGCGACGATTAGCAAACTCTTCAGCTGATAGCGTTGGTGGTGTTTTTTTCATTATCCGCTCCAAACTTTATTTAGTGCACCGTTACGCTTTGTTGGCGCATAGGCTGTAATTCTTCATTTATTAGTAACGTGCCGACACGAACATATTGAGATACATCGGTAAACGCAATCTCAGACTCTTGCTCGTCTTCGTAATCAAACTCACCCGAAGTACCAATATTCACAAAATCTTCCATCAAGTCTTTAGAATCTTCAGGTAGCTTGCTGTAGTCCTTAACACCAGCCATCGTCATGCCAAGCACAAACCCTTGACACCAATCCTGCAGTGCTTCCATCCGCGTTGCCAGACTGGAATCATCTTCAGGCAGGAAAAGTTCAAATCTAAACTCGCTGTCTTGCAAACCACTTTGAGCATCATCAAATAATCTTCCCATCTCGCGGATGGCATCTTTTTGTAGTACGTTTTGAGAGTCAAGCTCAGGAACCAGCTCTTGCACCCATTTAATCTTATCTGCCGAACTGTTGCCAGCCAACAAACCACAGGCGATGCCATGAATTTCTGACGCTAACATATCAATTTCAGCACGATCTAAACAGTCCGCTACTTGGTTATAATGGATCGTATTACTCATAACAATTATCTAAGCTTAATCAAGCTCGCTATAGTATCATTAAGCAAATTGTTTGACCCGCCTTTCCGCTCTAGACTAAGATGAGATGTTATGGATACAAACAACACTGACGCACGACTAAAAGAACAGGTCGCTGAACTTGAAGCAAGTCTAAAAACGCTAATAACAAGTTGCAACCGCTTGCACGATGAAAATCAGTCCTTGAAAACCAAGGAATCCCAGCTTCTTAAAGAACGCGCTGAGCTTTTTGCTAAAAACGATAAAATTCGTACTCAAGTTGAGGCGATGGTTATGCGTTTGAAAGCAATGGAAAACGCCTAGGACCTTGCACCATGTCAGATAAACCCATTACCGTTAATGCCAAAATTCTTGCGAAAGAATACACCATTGCTTGCCCTGCGGACGAGCGTGAAGCGCTTGAAGCATCCGTTCGGCATGTTGATAATAAAATGCAAGAGATCCGCAACGGCGGCAAAGTGATTGGTGCCGAACGCATCGCTGTTATGGCCGCCATTAATATTGCCCACGAAATGCTGAAGTCGCAAAGTCAGGTACAAAGCATTGATGTTGATGTGATAGAACGACTCGATGAACTTCAATCTCAAATAAATGACTCCCTGGAAAAAATCGCCGTTTCCTAACCCTTCGATTTGACTGTTGCTCGGCATAAAATATCATTGCCAATATAAGCCTCGATTATCAGATTGACAAACTCTCCTGCTTGCTTGATAATCGCGACCCTACTGGATTTCGGTCCAGCCTTGCTCTACTGCATTTGACAGAGGGCTTTTTATCCACAAGGAAAATCTTAATGAGACATTATGAAATTGTGTTTCTGGTGCATCCTGACCAGAGCGAACAAGTTCCTGCTATGATTGAACGTTATAGCAAGCTAATGACAGACAACGGTGGACAAGTTCACCGCCTTGAAGACTGGGGCCGTCGCCCTCTTGCTTACCCAATCGTTAAGCTTCACAAAGCACATTACGTACTGATGAACATCGAGTGTGACAGCAAGACTCTTGCAGAACTTGAAGATCTTTTCCGCTTCAACGACGCAGTACTACGTAATCTTACGATTCGTCGTGACAGTGCAGACACTGGAACTTCTTTACTAAGCAAAGAACGTGCTGAAGAAAGACCGTCTAGAAGACCTGCCCCTGCGCCAGCACCTGCTGCACCAGCCGCTGAAGAATCAGCCTAAATACTCGGAGTAAACTATGTCACGTTATTTTCGTCGTCAAAAGTTCTGCCGTTTCACGGCTGAGAACGTTAAAGAGATCGACTACAAAGATCTTGATACATTGAAAGCCTATATCACTGAAACAGGCAAAATTGTCCCAAGTCGCGTAACTGGCACTAAAGCTAGATACCAGCGTCAGCTTGCAACAGCTATCAAACGTGCACGCTTCTTGGCCCTGATTCCTTACACGGATCAGCACAAGTAATATTGCTTTGAATAGGTAAATTATCATGCAAATTATATTGATGGAAAAAATTGATAATCTTGGCTCTTTAGGCGAGATTGTTAATGTAAAAGCAGGTTACGCACGTAACTTTCTAGTACCTCGTCGTAAAGCAAAGATTGCTACTAAGGCTAACATTGAAGCTTTTGAAGAGATTCGTGCTGAGCTTGAGAAGGTAGAGGCCGCGGCATCTGCTGCTGCTGAAAAGATTCGCGAAAAGCTAGATGGTATAGAAGTGACTATCGAAGCTAACGCTGGTCAAGAAGGTAAGTTATTTGGATCTGTAAGCAACCTTGAAGTTGCTGAAGCACTGAATGAGCAAGGCTTTGAAATTGAGCGTCGTAACGTTCGTATGCCAGATGGCCCAATCCGCCACGTTGGTGAACACGAAGTTGGCGTTCATCTGCACACTGATGTGATCGCAACGGTTAAAGTTATCATTCACTCTGATAACGTAATCGAAGTGGTAGAAAGAGCTGAGTCAATCGGTACATTCGTTGACGAAGATTAAGAAATTAATCAGTTTCTGACAGCTCAAAAAAAGCCTGATAAATATCAGGCTTTTTTGTATCTACACTTTTTGAAAGGTGAATGTGTTATCGGTTTTCTTTAGTCATTTTAGCGAGTTTTAACTCTGCTAAATCAGCCGCTGGGGTCTTTGGATAGGTCCTTAAAACATCCTGCAAAGTACGGCGTGCATACTCCCAGTTTTTTAACTCATAGAAACTCAAACCAAGCTTTATCGCAGCGTCTGGTGCTCTTACACTTTTACCATGCACCTCTAATACTTCTACAAACTCTTCGATAGCACCCAAGTAGTTACGGCTAGCAAACATCGCCTCCCCTAACCAATAGCGTGCATTTGGCGTTAATGCACTAGTAGGGTATTGCTTAACAAAGTCTTGAAACAGTGTTATCGCAACAGATGGCTTCACTCTAATATTAGCAAAAGCAGCATCGTAAGCTTCCTGCTCAGGATTACTCACTTTTACTGGAACTTGCTTAACAACCTTAACCGGTTTTTTAGCAACTTCTTCCGGCTTTTTAGGTAGAACAACAACCGCTTTGGCTGCCGGCTTCACCTCAATAGCAGGAACCTCGGCAACTACAGGTTTCACATCCACTGCTGAAACAGCTGGTAATGGTAATACGGGCGCTGCAGGAGGTATTGCAATGCTGGACACTTTCCGAGTATTTACCGCTCGAAACAAGTCATCCATTCGATCATCTATGCGAATGAAAGTCTTCTTTTGGGTGTTTTTAATGTCTTCCATATCAAAACGGAGCTGTTCATTTTCACCGCGTAGATATCGAACTTCATTTTCAAGCGACTCTATACGTTGTAGTACTTCGAATAACTCATCTGGGGTTACGGCCTGTGCTGGCGGTAGAGCCAGCACAGTAAGTAAACCTGCAGAAACGAAAAGTTTGCGCAAGGAATAAACCATATTAACGTCCTATGTATTTGATCTCCACACGGCGGTTTTTACTCCAAGCGGCTTCGTTATGACCTGGATCAACTGGAAGCTCCTCTCCGTATGCAACTGTTTGTGACTGTCCTGAACCTACGCCTTTTAAGTCCATAAACTGCTTAACTGACTGAGCACGACGCTCTGATAACGCAATGTTATATTCACGTGAGCCACGCTCATCTGCATGACCCTCAAGTCTAATAGTCAGATTAGGGTTACTCGCTAAAAGTTCAGAATGAGCATCAAGAATTTCAAAATACTCGGGCTCAATGGTTGACTGGTCGTAAGCAAAATAAATCACTCGGCGAGATAACACGCTACTTGGATCATTCAGATCAGTAACCTTGTAGTCTCCACCAGATCCGCCTATACGATTATCCAAACCATTACTGCCGAGACGGTTATCGCCTGAAGCTCCTCCAAGTGAACCACTACCCAAAGTGCCGCTTCCTAAACGACTGCCACCTGCGGTACGGTTACTACCAAAACCATTGCTGATTAGACTACCACCAATCCCAGAGGTTGATGCTCCGCCAGCACTTGTGCCACGACCATTTCCAAATGAGCTTGATGTCGTTCTACCAAAGCTTGATGATGCGCCAGTACGACCCACTGTGTTACCTGAAGTTGAAACACCCAAACGATTGCTTGTTCCGTTTCTAGAA
>CALHTA010000246.1 GCA_938038645.1 uncultured Thiotrichaceae bacterium | reverse complement strand
ACAACTAACTCTTCGGCTGGGGTTCAAAATATTGAAGCGGTTTACCCTGTACTTGAAGTCATGCAAGAAATCGGCATGCCTTTATTAGTGCATGGGGAAGTAGTGGATGCTGATATCGACATTTTTGACCGCGAAGCCGTTTTTATTGAGCGAGTGCTTTCAAAAGTACGTGAAAAGTTTGCTAGCCTGAAGATTGTGATGGAGCATATAACGACAGCTAACGGCGTAGAGTTTGTAAAGTCATGTGACAGCCATGTGGCCGCAACGATTACGCCGCATCATTTAGTTATCAATCGAAACGCCATGCTAGTGGGTGGTATTCAACCTCATTATTACTGCCTGCCGGTCGCAAAACGCGAAACTCATCGTTTGGCGTTAGTTGAAGCAGCGACCTCAGGTGATGCAAGATTTTTCTTAGGCACTGATTCTGCACCGCATTTGGATGGTGCGAAAGAAAGTGCCTGTGGATGTGCCGGGATTTTTAATGTATCGGTGACGATGTCTGTTCTAGCGCATGTGTTTGAGACGGCTGGAAAGTTAGAGAACCTTGAGCGTTTTACTTCATTAAATGGTCCAGCGTTTTATGGGATGGCTGCTAATGAAAATACCATTACGCTTGTGAAAGAGGGTGCTGCGCAGGATATCTCACAAAAGCTTGATGTTGCGGGTGGCAAGATGACTATTTTTGATCCTAAGTTTCCATTGCATTGGCAAGTACAAGCTAGCTAAGAATCCTTATGGTTCAGACGATCTGCAAATAATAGCCAGCGATTTAAACCGCTGGCTATTTTGTGTATGAAGTGGCGTTTTTATTTCAAAATCCCATTTGATGTAATCATGTCTTTAACCCAAACCGCTTGCTGTGTTGCAGGGTCGGTATATTCAAAAATCCGCACAATATACTCACGGTTATTTTCAGGAACGAACCCTTGAATACCGGGGTAAACCGTTTCCCAAGCCGCGTTATCTTTTATTCGTATCCAGTTGCTGTTGTACTTTGCTTCACGCCATTGAAGGCCAGCATCGGTATTTCTGATTTCAATAAACTTACGAACACCCTTGCCACCGAACTGAGTCTCAGGAGTTGGGGTACCTTTAAACACAAGACGTTGCTGGAATGCCGTGGTTAGCGTCAAAGCGCGTCCATTAATCGCGTAATCGGTGATGCCGCTGATGTAGCTCAATATCTCATTGTCAGCGTTCATTAAATTTTCAGCGCAAGCCATCTTAGTGCCCATCATTGGGCCCATTGTGATGCGATTGCCATCGCCAAGCTTGTACATGCCACCCAGGTTATTACAACCACCTCTAATCGAGAGCCTGCCGTCTTTAAATGAGAAGTTAAAACGGCTGGCCTGCGGTCCTGCATTGAGCGCAGTTTTTGCCGATTGGCCTTTTTGAGCGATCGATACAAGCTGCCACTTCATTGCAGTGAGGTCTTTGTTACTGATGGGGGCGGTGGGTTTGTTGTTCATAATAGGGGCGGTATTTTGGCTGGCACACGCAGCAACAAAGCTTGCTAAAAGCGTCATTAAAAGCGGTGTTAAAAATAGATTAAGACGTTTCTTGGTTGTTGTATTCACGGTAACCCTCTTGTATTGCTAATTGTTATTGGTCTATCTTGCAGACATCTCTATATACTAGTGTTGACTCTAACTTCAGACAGGGAGCATTTCAAATGGTTGCAAGCAAAATTGCGGTAAACCCTATTCATTTAGGCCTCGGCGCTAAAGCTGAAATACAGCCTGATTTTACAGGCGCGATGGAGTGGTATGAGGGCTATGCAGCCCGAAGTGCTGCAGACGGAGTAGAAGGACGACTGGTCAGTATGCATACGTTTAGCGAGTCTTGGGATGTGTGGGAAATGCATCCTAAAGGTAGCGAAGTGGTTTTGTGTACTAGCGGCTCGGTGACGTTAATACAAGAGTATCCAGATGGTACGGAAAAGCGCATTGTGCTGGAAACCGGTGAGTACGCCATCAATGAGCCTGGTGTATGGCACACGGCTGATGTTGTTGAGAAAGTAAGTGTGGTGTTTATCACCGCCGGAATGGGAACAGAGCATCGTGCACGCTAAATGATGAAAACACTTTTATGCATACCGCCGATGACTCAGTTGAATACGCCGTATCCTGCGACAGCCTACCTAACGGGATTTTTGCGTGAGCAAGGCTTCGATGTAGTACAGCGTGATCTAGCGATTGAGCTATTGCTGACCATGTTAACGGCAGATGGTTTAGATCAAATGCTTGATGTGGTGGAGATGCATTATGCTGACTTCGAAGATGATGAATTGCCTGATGTTATTTATCAATTCTTAGCAGAGTTTGATCAGTATCGGCAGTGTGTTGGCCCAGTTATTCGATTCTTGCAAGGAAAAGACCCAAGCCTAGCGTTAAGAATCGTCTCACGTCGCTTCCTTCCAGAAGGTCCAGCATTTGAGGGCTTAGCTGGGCTTGAAGAGGCAACGGGGGATATTTTACGTTGGGCATTTGGGGATCTTGGCACGCAAGACAAAGCTAAGCATTTGGCGACTCTGTTTATTGATGATCTTGTGCAGGTGATTAGTCAGGGCGTGGATATCAACTTTGAAATCTCGCGTTACGGTGAGCGCTTGGCTGCCTCCAATCCTTCGTTTGATGGATTGCAGGAAGCATTGTCTGTTGAAGTGGGCTTGGTTGAGTCCACTTTACGAGGCTTAGTACAGAAACACTTATCAGAAGAAAAGCCGGATGTTCTGGGTATCACAATCCCATTTCCTGGCAATATGCTAGGGGCGTTGCAAATAGCCAAGGCCTGTCGAGAATATTCTCCTCAAACGAAAATTGTGTTGGGTGGCGGGTACGTCAATACCGAACTTCGCAGCCTTAAAGACCCCCGCATTTTCGAATTTGTCGATTTCATCATATTGGACGACGGTGAGCAGCCATTGCTGACGCTGTTCGAGCACATCGACGGAAAGCTTGATAAAGAAAGCCTACACCGAACTTATTACTTGAAGGATGGTTCGGTCTGCTATGAGCAGCAACCTCTAGTTGCCGATATCCCGCATAAAAATATTGGTACGCCGGTTTATGAGGGTTTACCGCTAGACTCCTACTTGTCTTTATGTGAGATGCTCAATCCAATGCATCGTATTTGGAGTGATGGCCGCTGGAATAAGCTCACCATGGCCCACGGTTGCTATTGGACGCAATGTAGCTTTTGCGATATCAGTTTGGATTATATTGGGCGTTATGATGAAGCCGGCGCGGATATTATTATTGAGCGAATAGAAAAGCTAATTGCAGAAACAGGGCAGACAGGGTTCCATTTTGTGGATGAGGCTGCACCTCCTAAGGTCATGTTTGCCATGGCGCGTAAGCTAATTGATCGTGGTATTAATATTACTTGGTGGGGGAATATTCGGTTTGAAAAAACCTTCACACCGGAGCGTTGTCAGTTGTTGGCCGATTCGGGTTGTGTAGCGGTGAGTGGGGGCTTGGAAGTTGCATCTGATCGATTGCTGAGACTGATGAAGAAAGGGGTAACGGTTGATCAAGTTGCCCGAGTGACAAAGGCATTTTCAGATGCGGGTATCTTAGTGCATGCCTACCTCATGTATGGTTTTCCGACGCAAACTGAATCCGAGACGGTTGAGTCCTTGGAATATGTCCGCCAGTTGATGATGCACAAATGCATTCATTCTGCATATTGGCACCGTTTTGCGGCGACTATTCATAGTCCGGTTGGTAAAAAGCCAGATGAGTACGGTGTGATTTTGCATTCGCCTAAAAATGCGACATTTGCTAACAATGATATCGAGTTTACAGACTCCGTTGAGGCAGATCATGAGATGCTGGGCCGTGGTTTGAAGAAGGCGCTGTACAATTATATGCACGACCTTGGTTTTGAGCAGCCTGTGAAGTTTTGGTTTGAAAAAAAGCTCCAGAAGCCTTTAATTGCCTCAAA
>CALHTA010000245.1 GCA_938038645.1 uncultured Thiotrichaceae bacterium | reverse complement strand
TTCTACACCGCATTCGAAATGATTTACGAAAAACGTCAGGAGCGAAAAGAAGAAGTATCGCAATCGGCAATGAAGGATCATATTGCCAACATTTCCGTATTTCCACTGGCTATCCCGCTATTGGCTGGACCGGGAACCATTTCAGCAACCATCTTATTGTCTTCTCAAATGTCAGCGTCAACTCCTGAAGCTCCTTGGCTAGGCGTCGGGGTTCTCATGGGCATTATTATTGCGTTGATGGCGTTAACGGCGGTGACTTTGATGACCGCAGAAGTGCTCGATAAGTACATCGGTAATACTGGAAAAATGATATTGACCCGTTTGCTCGGTGTGCTGCTGGCGGCATTGTCCGTCCAGTATGTGGCAGATGGGGCGAGTGCCTTGTTTGGCCCAGCAATTAAAGCCGTTGGTGCTTAAGCTTGTTTGATTTCTCACTCAGGCAACTTCAGTACTTTGCTAAGGTGGCTGAGGTACAAAGCTTGGCGGTTGCGGCACGTGAGTTACATATTTCCCAGCCTTCCATATCAACCGCGATTACTAAGTTAGAAGCAGCGTTAGATGTGCAATTGTTCGTGCGTCACCATGCAAGGGGAGTTTCATTGACTTCAGCAGGAGCAAGGTTGCTTGGGGAGGTAAATGGACTGTTACTTCATGCGGAAGACGTGCGGCGCAACGCTCAAGGGTTGGCTCAGCAAATGCGCGGTCGTTTACATATCGGCTGCTTCGGCCCGCTTGCCGCACTTTATCTGCCCGCGATAGTGACGGATTTTCAGCAGCAATATCCGGAAGTGGAATTGCTATTGTATGAGGCTGACAACGATGCGCTACTCACGGGCTTACAAGCTAACCGATACGATGTCGTTATCGTCTATCAATTAGATGTTCCTCCTACTTTGCAGCTTGAGCACCTCGCTAGCTTTAAGCCTCACGTCATCATGGCGCCTAATCACCCGCTGGCTACTGAGAAAAAAATCACCCTGAAAAAACTTGCTGATTGGCCAATGGTGCTGTTGGATTTACCGCGCAGTAGAGAGTATTTTTCGACTCTGTTTGAGAGTAGGGGGTTGCACCCTGTTGTCAGTATGCGTTCTCCTTCGTTTGAAACTGTGCGTTCCTTAGTGGCCAACGGTGCTGGATTTTCTGTTTTAGTTACTCGGCCTAGCGCAAAGCAAAGTTATGATGGAAAAGCGCTAATTGAACGGGAAATAGAGAATCAAATTCCACTCACAGATGTTACATTGGTTCATCATAAAAATGAGCGTCCCACTCGATTACACGAAGAGTTTGTTGATTATTGCAAAAAGCACTTTAAATTATTGAATGTTAATCGCTGAGACGGCTTAGTGCCTTTTCTGTGAGGGGCTGCTCATGTGGATTTGAACCGTTTTGTTCTTGGCTGAGGTAGGTGCTTTCCCTTTAAGCGCTAGGTTTTGAAATGGGTGTGTAGGCACTACAGTCTTCTGAATAGTGGGGGTTCCATTACAGCCAGTTATGAGCAAAATGACGATGATTGAAAGGGTGGTTTTGTTCATAGATATCGAGGGAGTTAATCATTTGGTTTAATCTAATAATCATAGTTTAAATAATAATAAAAGTTAAAATAAAAGCATTTATTCATTCTAATTAGTTTTAGAGACTCAATATCTTCTACGAGAAAAACCTAGGAATTTAGCCTATGAAGTTTGTAACAATCAGCATTGCAGTTTTTTTATTCATACCGTCGTTATTGCTAGCAGAGACTGGTAAGCCTACGGAACATAAGCATGAAAAAAGGGATAGGCAGCATACTCATCATTTGCCCTTATCCGGTGACTTTCACTTGCACAATGCGAGAGAAATGAGTGATGAAAAAGAAGAAGCGCAGCCAGAATTAAACTATGTGCCAATCACTAGTAATGAAAAGATTTCGTTTGAACGAGAAGTGGGTAGCTACTCAAAATATGACACCGAAGGTGATATGACCTTGCTTCAAATTTCCTTTCGTTCGACTAAACTGGAAACAGATGAAGCAATTTTTGGGGTAGCCGAAGTGCCTATGAAAAGTTGCGAAAACGAAATAATGGGTAGGGTTTACATTGCTTATGATGGAGCAGAAGAGGGTAAATGGCATTCTTTCGAAAGAGTTAAAGATGAAACATATCTGCTTAAACTCGAAGAACACATTTGCAGCATATCAAAGTCCGCGCATTAAAAAAGGCGCAGAATGAGGGGAATGTTCATTCTGCGCCCGTCCTACCAACCTAGCGATTTGCTAGCTTACTTTAGACGGTAGCTCACACCCATATTTAATGAGGTGTCAACATCGTCGTTACCATTGTTAACGACGCCATCATCCGTCTTGGATGCCTTGGCCGTCAGATTCACATCTAATTGGTTATTTAAGTAATAACGGAAAGTCGAAGACAGCGAGTTACTAGTCACATCATTAGCATTCGCAGTGCCCGCTTTGCTGTAGTCCATCGCCCAAGTGTTCTCCCAATCAATCTTGTCCGTCATTTCGTGAGTCAATGACATATTATTGATTAAACGATAACTTGGATCATCATCTCCATAAATGCTAGACATGCTGGCAACGTTCGAATATTGAGTACGATTACTCAGTGGACGGTGGTATTCAGCACCAATATCCAGTGAAGGGTCGCCACCATCCGTTCCATCATAGTTGCTTAACACGATGCCTAAGCCAGCACGAATCAACCAGCCGTGTTTACGCGTTGAAATACGTTCATTGATCAATACATCTCTAGACTCAATAACGCCTGCTGCACTCAATGATCCGTTCACTTGGCCGCTTGCAACCAGTGCGCGTTCAATGTCTGTGATCCAGTTTTGCTCGTATTTAGCTTGGCCAAATTTTGATTGGTACTCCGCCTCACGCGCGATCACGTTTGCAATCGTTTGATACGTTGCTTTACTCGGTGTTGATCTCAATGCACCTTGCTGCTGTAACGCTTCGACTAAACGAATTGCTTTAGCCATTGGGGTAACATTCACCACGCGTCCGTAACCCAAACCCACTCCAATTTTGCTGAATGGCTTGTCTTGTCCTTTCTTTATTCCGGCTTCACCAGATCCATACCAGAAAGCACCTTTTGAGCCGGAGCGAAAATAATTGTCCATCGTCACACTACCGTTCAATAGATAGTTACTTACTGATCCGGCTCCCGGAGTTGATGAGCGCGACACAGAGCCATCAGCATTAAACTTAGTGCTAAGGTTTCTGTTGGGCGTGCTTTTAACATTGTCATAATTTAAGGTTAAATTAGCATCATAGGCTGTTTGTCCGTTGCCATTGGTGTCGTTGCCATTAGCGTCTTGGACAATAAAGTTGCCATCAGAAACATTCAGTTGTCCGTTCAGATAAGCGTCAGTATATGAACTT
>CALHTA010000244.1 GCA_938038645.1 uncultured Thiotrichaceae bacterium | reverse complement strand
CGAATCTTGAGTCGATTGGCTATCAGTGGCTTGTTGTTGAGTCAGTTCCCACAGTGGCTGTAAGTCTTGAAGCTTTTGCATACCACTGTAAGCCAGATCTCTAAAAGCATCGGCTAGGATTGCAGGTTTCAAAACACCCATTACTGCTTTGTCTGGCGGTGTGCCAAAAATAGGGTCGTAAAAGCCTTTAGCTTCTATCGGTGTTTCAGTCTCTTCAAATTGCTTATAGAGACTCTGCAAGGTTTCACGTAGTCGAACACGATCACCTCGGTACAAATGAATGCGGGCATGAGAAATACCATGCTCTAAATCTTGCCAAACGACCACACCATCAACCGTTCTAGGCTCAAATGCTTCAAGAATGTTTTCAGAGTAAGCGTCAAACACTTCGTTATTAATCGTTTCAACCGTGATCTTCTCGCGCATGTCTGAGCGGCAAGCAAAGCGATTAATCCCCGCTGTAATCCAACCGCTGTCCATCAAGCCTTGCAAGATAGGTTTGAGGCTATGCAGGTTAAAGCTTTCATCACCGTTAGGGTTACGTATGCCAACGCGGCGAGCGCAAATTGCCAGAGGAGTCGCAGCAGTAGGCGCGTAAATGACTGAAAGCAATTGCAGCAAAGCACGCTCAAGCTCAGGCAGCTGTCTAAAGGTGGACAGGTCAAATTCGATCGTAGTTTCAGTCATGGTTTGTCTTATTAGTTTCTGTTGCTTTGGCGGGATTAGTTATTTTTCATATTTCGCTGAATATCCCGGTTCGAGTCTCTTTCCTTAGAAACCGCTCGCTTATCGTGTAGCTGTTTACCTTTACCTAAGCCAATTTCCAGTTTTACACGATTCTTTTTCCAGTACAAAATCAGTGGAACGATGGTGTAGCCTTTACGGTCAACCGCAGCTCTTAAGCGTATCAACTCAAGTGCATTGAGCAAGAGTTTTCTTGAGCGAGTTGGATTAGCAACGATATGCGTCGAGACCGTGCTTAGGGGTGATACATGTGAATTGTTGAGAAATGCCTCACCATTTTTTATGAAAACATAGCTCTCTTTGAGCTGCACTTTTCCTTCCCTGAGACTCTTTACTTCCCAGCCTTCGAGTACCATTCCGGCCTCAAAAGTGTCTTCAATGAAGTATTCGTGACGGGCAACTTTGTTGGTTGCGATTGTTAAACCGCCATGTCCTTTTTTCTTTTGCTTCTTAGCCATCAGTGTATTATACCCTCAGCACGCACATATTCGGTACTGCTATTTGATTGATATTTATTAGGACGTTTTTAGTATGCCAAACATAAACCGCACTGCACTGGTCAATCACAGCGCAGAGCAAATGTTCCAACTGGTCGATGATATAGCTGCTTATCCAGAATTTCTACCCTGGTGTGGCGGTGCGCAAGAACATAATCGTAGTGACGATCTAGTTGAGGCCTCGGTAGTTATTCAAAAAGGCAGTATAAATAAGTCATTTACCACGCAAAACCGCCTAACTAAGCCGAATTCAATCAAGTTAGCCTTACTTGATGGTCCCTTCAAAAAACTCAACGGCGAATGGCGGTTTGAAGCATTATCCGACAATGCTTGTAAGATAACGTTCACAATGGATTTTGAGTTTTCGAACAAATTAGTAGGCATGGCAGTAGGGCCAATCTTTAATCAAGTCGCCAATACCTTTGTGGATTCATTTGTGGAGCGAGCGAAATCCGTTTATGGATAATTCGAATACTGCTCAAGCTATCGAAACCCTAACGGTTGAGATCACCTACGCACTTCCTGAAAAGCAGACCTTGTTTAGCTTTGAGGTGCCAGTGGGGACCACGCTTAACGAAGGAATTGAGCTGTCAGGCATCAAGGCGATTCACCCTGAGCTAGATCTGGATACGATGAAGGTGGGGATCTTTGGTAAAATCGCACCTAGAGAGAGGATTCTTGAAGAGAAAGATCGTATTGAGCTATACCGACCTTTATTTGCTGACCCAAAAGAAATACGCAAACAGCGTGCAGCCGAAGGCAAAACCATGAAGAACCGCCAAAAGACTAAGGAGAAGCAGCAGTGAATGTGCAATCCGACCAGTTTCTGAAACTGCTGCAAAACGATCAGCCGCTGAGTCCTATCTATTTATTAAGCGGTGATGAGCCACTGCAAATGATGGAAGCTGCGGATGCAGTGCGCCAAGTAGCCAAGCAGCAGGGTTTTTTAGACCGTGAAATATTACGCGTTGAACCGGGTTTTGAATGGTCATCCTTAGGCCAGTCAGCGGACGAAATGTCTTTATTTAGTCAGCAGAAAATTCTCGATTTACGCTTGGAAAAGCAGTCTCCAGGAGCCGCTGGCAGTAAGGCGTTAGTCGCTTACTGCAAACGCATTCCACAAGATAAAATCTTACTGATTACTTGCCAAAGGTTAGATGCTAGGCAAAAGAACAGCGCGTGGGTTAAAGCCTTATCTGCTGCGGGTGTGATGGTGCAGTTTTGGGATTTATCGACCGCGCAGACTTTAGGTTGGGTAGCCAAACGCATGAGGCAGAACGGCATGCAGCCGACTCAAGATGCCGTTCAGCTATTGACTGATCGAGTAGAGGGTAATTTATTAGCAGCGGCTCAGGAAATCGACAAGCTTAAACTATTACA
>CALHTA010000243.1 GCA_938038645.1 uncultured Thiotrichaceae bacterium | reverse complement strand
GAGGATTGGTTTAATCGCCTTGCTGTAGACTTTAACTGACCAAGTAGGGTGTCAAATTGGACGGGAAGTGGTAACTGCCCCATCATTGCTTCACCCATACCGTCTAGGCAGTCTGCTGACTCTAGCAGCAATTCTTTTGTTTCTGAAGGGAGTTTGTTGTCAACGGAATACTCAAGAATTTCTTCAAGTTCATGCGTAAACGCAATGAGTGATGTGACGCCAACAACCCCACTAGCCCCTTTAATGGTGTGAGTTAATCTGGCTGCTAATTGATGTTCTTCTGAGGTCGCGTTTCCATTGGCAATTTTATGGATTAGTGCTGTCGATTCAGTGATTTGGTCAGGCGTGTCCGAAAGGAAAGCTTCCAGGATTTCAGGGTGGACATCTTTATCCCATTCAATCGTTAAGCCATCTTTTGAAAGTGGCAAAGCTGCAGCTGGTGGCGTTTCTTTTTCTGGGACTGTATTAGATTAGTTAGTGCTTGCTGACTCAATATTTTGATTGTCTGAATTAACAGTTTGAGATGATTGAGGTTTTGGAGTCGCCAGTGTTAATAAAAAGGTTTGTAAGGTTTTTTCTGGCAGCTCGACTGGCCAATCGGGGTGAGTCAAGCAACTGGTAAGTTCTGGAAGCAGCAGCGTGTCGTTTTGTCTCAGGCTAGCGGCTAATAATTCAACCCATTGAAAGAAATGTCCGTTATTCTGAAGTGACACCAATGAGTCAGGTGTGTTTTGTGCATGATCAATATTTTCCATTACCCATGCAAGTATTGGGTTTAGGTCGTCATACTCTAGCATTTCAGTAGCTAGTTCGAGACGTTGAAACTCCTCTTTGACCACTGAAGCGAATTGTTTACTCGCTGCTAAATCAATATCATTCGCTAACTGGCCTTGTCCAGCCAATAACATAGCGATATCTTCAAGCTCATCCGCGACTACCAAATTATTATCTGTCATAGTGGTCATCTCAGCCTGCTATCTTATCCATTAGGATTTAAGTTTAAAGACGTTAACTGACGCAACAAGCTGTTTAGCGTAAGCCGACATGTCACCAGTGAGTTGCTCTAACAAACTCATTTCTTGTCCAGTTGCAACGGTTGTATCAACAATTCGTGTTGCTCTTGCCTGAAGTACTTCACCCATCTCCATCTGCTCTTGAGAAGCACTAGCTATGTCGTTCACCGAACTTGTCAGCTGGTTATTTGCATCGAGAGTACGTTGCATTTGATTGGTTGCTTCTTCAGCTAGGGTAGAACCCTCCACTACCTGCTCAATGGTATGGTCCATCGTTGCAATAGTCGATTTGGTTTCTTGCTGGATATTCTTTACAAGTGTAGAAATTTGCTCGGTTGATTCTCGTGAGCTTTCAGCAAGGCGTTGAATTTCATCCGCAATTACTGAGAAGCCTTTACCTGCTTCACCGGCCGCCATGGCTTGCATATTGGCATTAAGCGCTAGTACAGTTGTTCTTTCTGCGATCCCGTTAATGATATCGGTAATGTAGTTGATCTCTTGAGAACGTTCACCTAGGCGTTTAATACGCTTACCGGTATCTTGTACCGTATTCCGAATCTCGCTCATACTGCTCATCGAGCGTGACACCGACTCGTAAGCATTTTGTGTCGTACCAGAGGTTTGCTCTGCCATGCTGTTGGTTTCAATTGCCGATTTTGCGATGCTATCTAATCGTCTACGAATGCGTTCGATTTGCTTTGCAGTTTCTTTCGCTTCAGCCTGCTCTTCTTGGGCCAACTGGTTAACCGTTTGCGAGCGTTCGTTTACTGAAACAGCGGTTTGCTCAACTGACAAAGATATATTCTTAACTTTATCCAAAACTTCAGTAGTGTCTTCTGCCAATTGATTAATCGCGTCTGCCAACGGGCCTGTCGCATCCTCAGTAACTTGTGCTCGGACGGTAAGATCACGATCACTTAAATCAGATACCGCTTCAAGCAGCGAGAATACGGAGTTATTAATGGCTTCGTTATCGTTAGATACTTTGGATTCAAGTGCAGTTCTTTCATCAACCATTCGGTTCAATGTATCACCAAGCTGCGTTAGCTCATCCTTTCCAACCAAGCGTGAACGTATGTCTTTATTCCCAGACGAAAGTTCGTTTACAACCGTTGTTAAATGCTCAATAGGCCTCGCAATAGAGTTATAAAGCAGGAAGCCTGAAATCATTATGAAGATTAGACCTAACAAAATGATCGTTGCTATCGTTGTGGTGGATAAATCTATGTTACTTTTTGACTCATTAAAAACCGCTTGGTTATTCTCTTGATTACCTTGAACCCTTTCATTTAAAGCCGTTAATAGGCGGTCACCCATTTCTGAAATTACATCTAACGGTTCACCAGAAGCAGATGCGTCTTGAAAGATAAAGTAACGCGTTGCGATATGAAACTCTTTGGCTACGTCACTATCTTTATTCGACAGTACTGCCATTAATTCATCAAGGCCCTTATCGAGGTGTTCTTTGCCCGCTTTGAATTCTTCAACATTATTTGCACCTTCAGCTTCAAGTGAAGTAACAAAGTCTTCCCAGACTGGTTCAAATTTATTTCGGTTGTTTGTTAGGCGAGTTAAACCGACCGCGTGTTTAATCGAGCCAGACTTAATATAGTTAAGCGTGGTTAGGAAATCATCTTGAACAGCGCGCTTAACTTGGGTTGTTTGGTCAATTCGTTCTGTCGACTCGTTTAGGTTGCTTAGGGCTATTGAGCTGTCTTTTAGTGCTAACAGGCTCATCACACTCACCAGTAATAATATCAGTAGCGGCGCAGTAACCGATAAGGCTACACGTGACCGAATAGACATTGCACCACTTTTGATTGCTTTTGTTGCCGGATTGCTCATGAGTCATTTCCTGATGAATCTGGATTAGGATTAGTCTGGGGTTCTGCTGTGTTTATTGAGGAGGTCTCATTCTCCTGAATAATTTGTTCAAATAATTCGGTGTGATTGGCTTCATAAAGTGTTTTATTATCAACCGAAATTTTAGTTTTGAGCCACATTGGCAGTAGTTGTGAATCAACTCTGTCGGTATCTGGGTCATTTAAAAGTTGTTGCTGAGGTAATCGATCAATCCGAATGGCAAGCTGGGGGTAGGGCTCTTTTTCAAGAATCAATAACCAATTGGATTTAATTTGTTTAGAGTCTTTTAAAAGTTTGTGAAGATTGACTACTGGAATTAGCTTGCCGCGAAGACTGATCATTCCTTGACACCAAATAGGAGCGTGAGGAATAGGGAAAACGTCTTGCTTTTCAATGATTTCAGTTTTGATCCCAGATTCTAATAGAATATTAAAATCTGCAATCGAGTAGTAAAATTTTGAAATGCCTTGTGGCTCATTCACACTGCTTTGCACTTCATCTGACATAATTAAACTTCGCTCAATCGTTGAAGAAGGTCAGCATCAACATACGGTTTTACAATGTAGTCTAAAGCCCCAAGCTTAAGTGCCCACTTGCGGTCGACATCGTTATTCTTGCTAGAAACCATAATGATGGGAATGTCTTTAGTGTCATCATTTCTTTTTAACTTGCGACAGGTTTGGTAACCGTCGCCATCTTCCATAATGATATCCATCAAAATGAGGTCAGGTTTGAAGCTATTGATGATTTCAATTGCCTCTGTTCCCGACTCAACTACTTCTACTTCGTATCCAGAAGATTCAAGTAGTTGCCTTAAGTGAACTTGCTCTGTTTTAGAGTCTTCAGCCACTAAAATTTTCTGAATGTTTTCGCTTTTTTCAGCGTTTTGTATTTCGGCACTCATTGTTGTTGTACCTGATGATTTTGGGTTGTCCATAAATTCAATGGAATTTTAGAAGCCTAGTTACATCTGACAAATGCAAAACAACCTCCAAAGATTTATATTGAAATATTGTAACGGCTGATGTGGATTAAAATCACACTACACCCGCTGAATGGTTAACCGCTAGTCGAATAAATTAAACCCATATGGGTATGATTTTTGCAACATGGATAAATCTGCAACACTTGGGGGGAAGTTGTTGTGATAGCCCTGATGCAACTATTTTATAACAATAGACACGGCACCAATCTTAGTGTGAATAATACCGTTTGTCCTATCAATATAAATTATTGTTAAGATTATTGCTATTTATTTGATGAGTAAATTGTAAACATTATAAGAGGGATGTCACAAGAAAGCTGGATATCAAGTTTGCTTATGAGTATTCATCGGCCATTTGTTTAGATAATGCGACATAATTTTTTGCTGAGTAACTTAGAAAAGTTATTTCTTTATCAGTGAGTTTCCTTTTTTGACGTGCAGGATTCCCAACGTAAAGAAAACCAGATTCAAGTGTTTTACCCGGTGTTACGACGCTGCCGGCAGCTACCATGACTTCATCTTCAATCACTGCGTTATCTAAAATGATCGACCCCATTCCGATGAGGCAACGGTTACCAATCGTGCAGGCGTGGAGAACGACTTTATGACCGATTGTAACGTCATCACCAATAAGTAGTGGCGTTCCAGTTGCACTAGAATATTCTTCAGAGGCGTGAGTGACGTGCAGTACTGAGCCGTCTTGCACGTTTGTTCGTGAGCCGATTTTAATAGGGTTGACGTCGCCTCGTATAACGGCACAGGGCCATACGGAAACATCTGATGCAATACTGACTTCACCCATTACGACGGCATCCTGATCAATATAAGCTGAGCTATTGATGTCAGGTTTATGCCCATTGAACTGACGAATAGACATAATCTTACTTAAGCTTGCGAAATTCGATAGGCGACTCGTTCGGCGCTAAGTTGCCGTCGTTTGTTTTCTCTTCTAACTTCATTCTTGCCTTTTTCTTTTCGCAAGGGTTAGAGCAACTGCAGTCGCTACTGATACCGGGAATATTACCTAAACCACCGCAACTTCCCTTAAGTTCTCTATTGTTTAGTAGAAGGCCAAGCGACATTCCGAAAGCCACCAAGCAAAAAACAAGAAACGTAAACAAAAAAACGGTCATAACAATGGTCTCATAAAAGCAAACTTGCCAGTGCAAGCGTGGGTAGATTATTGAGTGGATTGTAACAGCTCAAACTCGGCACGATAACTTCTATTGATGATTATGGGGTCATTAAACGAGATCCATAGTCCTCAAGCAGTCCGATCAGGTCGGTTACGTACGTTTTTAAGTGCTTATTTTTCATATAGGCAATTCGGGTGACTGATTCTGGAAAGAATTCAGACAAATCTCTCAGTACTAAACCATCTACGTTTTCTGGGTGTGCGATTTTAGCGATGATTCCAACACCAAACCCAAGTTTCACATAGCTCTTTATAACGTCACTGTCAGTTGCCGAAAAGCTGGTATCAATACTAAGGCCGTTATCAGCAAAGGCTTTTTCTATCTTCGAACGCCCCGTAAAACCAAGCACATAGGTTAAAATAGGGTGCTCGGCGATACGCTCAAGACTGAGATCACCGGAAGCAAGGTCATGAGCCTCCGGCATTATCAGAGCATGATTCCAGTCGTAACAATGATGAGTGCTTAATGCCTCATCATTCGCTAATTCTTCAGTACACACTGCAATATCTGCTTCGCCATCATGAAGCATACGGACTAACTGACCAGGATTACCCTGCAAAAAATTCACTTTTACTTTAGGGTATTGTTGCCTGAAAGCATTGAGTACCGGAGGCAGAAAATACTTTGCTTGCATGTGGGTAGTCGCTATACGAATTTCACCTTGCCGACCATCTCTGAAATCATCTGCGACCGCTCGTATATTTTCCAAAGCCAATTCGATGGTATCTACCTGTTCCACAATCGCTTCACTTAACGCTGAAGCTTTAACTAGTCTTTTGCCTTTTCGATCAAATAGCGGCAAACCCAATTCTTCTTCTAATAAACTGAGTTGTCTACTCACTGCACTTTGCA
>CALHTA010000242.1 GCA_938038645.1 uncultured Thiotrichaceae bacterium | reverse complement strand
GCTTCAAGCTGCTCAATGAAGTCCCTTAGATCTTTATATTTCATGCTCGCTCTATCGGTTGATTGACAAACACTGCTGCCAGCGCGTCGAGTAACTGTTCTATTTGTAAACTGGTGTGCGAAGCTGAAAGAGTCACTCTTAGCCTTGCCTCATTTTTGGGTACCGTAGGAGGGCGTATCGCCGTCACTAAAATACCTTTCTCTTGTAACTGCTGGCTCGCTTTCAAAGCCGTCGCACTACTGCCTATTAATATCGGTTGTATCGCCGTCTCAGATGGCATCATTGCTAAACCTAACGTTTCTGCGCCTTGCTTAAACTGCTTAATATTCTGCTGTAACTGCTCGCGTCGCCACGACTCTTCTTGAATCAATCGTAAACTCATTCGACCTGCAGCCGCTATTGCTGGCGGCATCGCCGTCGTGAAGACATAGGTTCGCGCCGATTGTATCAGGTATTCAATCAGATCTTGGTCACCTGCTACAAATGCACCTGCTGTTCCCGCGGCTTTTCCCAGCGTCGCCATTAAAACTGGCACTTCATCACTCGTTAGTTTTTGTTGCTCAACTAAACCTGCGCCAGTTTTCCCCAAAACGCCAAAGCCATGGGCATCGTCTACCATCAACCAACTCTTATTTTGCTCAGCAAGCACCGCCATCTCGTTTAGCTTAGCTTCATCCCCATCCATGCTAAACACGCCATCCGTAATCACCATACTGGCACTATCTCTATGACGGTTTAGACGCTTTTCAAGGTTTTCGATATCGTTATGAGCGTAACGCCACATGGTCGCGTCACTAAGCCTTCCAGCATCAATCAAGGAGGCGTGATTCAAACGATCCTGAAATATCGTTTCATTTTTCTCAGTCAATGCTGAGATCGTACCAAGGTTTGCCATATAGCCCGTCGAAAATAACAAAGCTCTTTCACGACCAGTGAACTCAGCGATTTCTTCTTCCAGTAACTGGTGCTCAATGTTGTGACCATTGATGAGATGTGCAGCACCGCTGCCAACACCGTATTGCTTGGTTGCTGACTCAAACGCTTCGATGAGTTTAGGGTGGTTTGCCAAGCCAAGGTAATCATTACTGCAAAAGGTAAGCAGCTGTTGTCCATCAATAAGCATTGACGGTTGCTGTGCAGATTCGCTGAGGCGAGGGCGACGATACAGATGTGTTTGCTGTTGCTGCTGAAGAAAATCGTTAATTAGGTTTAAATCTTTTTTCATCAAACCATTATACAAACAAAAAAGGCGCCAATTGGCGCCTTTCAGAATTTTTAGCAGTGCTTAGTTTTTCTTAATCGCAAAAACAAACTTGCCTGCTTCTTCACCACTACTCACTAGCTCATGACCTGTCTGCTTACAATACGCTTCAAAGTCTTTAACAGCGCCAGGATCAGTAGCGATTACTTTGATTACTTCGCCCACTTCCATGCCGTTCATTGCTTTTTTACAACGCAAAATTGGCAACGGGCAATTTAGTCCAGATGCATCCAATTCCGTATCAAACTCACTCATTTTAGTCTCCAGTATATTAGACATCGCTGATATTGACAGTTACGATAACAGCATTAAAAATAGTAAGCTAGTCTATTGCGAACTTAGGTAGTGTCTATATCTAACAATTGATATGCTTATCAATAATCCTCAAACTAACATTAAACAGTGAATAGTCTCATGCTATTAAACTTCACCAAAATGCACGGCCTTGGTAATGACTTTATCGTTATTGACGCCACTGCTGAAGCATTAAACCTAAGCAATGACACTATCCAACAGCTGTCTGACCGTCATCTAGGGATCGGCTTTGATCAAATGCTGGTAGTCGAATCAACCGATATTCCAGACTGTGATTTTCGCTATCGCATCTTTAATAGTGATGGTGGCGAAGTGGAACAATGCGGCAACGGCGCTCGTTGTTTCGCACGTTTTGTGACGGACATGGGTTTAAGTAACAAACAAGAAATTCCAGTGCTTACATCGGGTGGACGCATCGTGCTTAAGTTGCAAGACGATGGACAAGTTACCGTGGATATGGGCGCTCCTGAACTAATCCCCAATAAAATTCCCTTTTCCGCTGAACAACAACAAGCGACTTATCGACATACTCTCGCTGGCCATAGTCTCACGTTTGGTGCTGTCTCAATGGGTAATCCACATGCTGTTATTACGGTCGATGATGTTGATACCGCTGCTGTTGAATTAATCGGAGCTGCTTTTCAAGAAGATCCCATTTTCCCAAAACAAGTTAATGTGGGTTTCATGCAGATTGTAGACAGACAAACGATTCGTTTACGTGTTTTTGAACGTGGTGTCGGTGAAACAATGGCTTGTGGCACGGGCGCTTGTGCGGCTATCGTGGCCGGCCATCTTCAAGGCTTATTAGATGATACCGTTACTGTTATACTGCCAGCAGGCAATCTAATAATTAATTGGGCAGGGGACACTAGTGTCGTAAAAATGACGGGGCCTGCCACTACCGTATACCACGGAACTATAACTGTATGACTAAAACCGCTGAATCAACGTTAGTAGAACCGCTTGATGATCTCGCTGTCGTTGATTACCTAAAGCATAATCCAGCCTTCTTAATTCAAAACGACGAATTACTTGAAGTGCTAGAAGTGCATCAAGGCGTCACTGGGGCTACCTCATTACTTGAACGTCAAATCTCAGTGTTGCGTGGCAAGAATAAACACCTCGAAGATCAGTTAGATAATCTTATCGTTGCAGCACGTAGTAATGAACAGATTATGAAACGCCTGCAACACCTTACATTGGAGCTCTTGCGCGCTGATGATCTTGATATGCTACTAAGCACTTGTCAGGACGTGCTCCGTGGTGACTTCAACTCTGACTTTGTTTCATTCAGACTGTTTCAAGACAAACCCAATGATTCAAACATGCCCGGTCTGCATTATGTGAAAAGTAATCACACGATGATGAAAGCATTCGATGCGTTATTTAAAGACCTCAAACCTGTTTGTGGGCCGTGCCCTGAAGAACAGCTTAACTTCCTGTTCCGTGAAAATGGTTCTCGTATTAAGTCTGTCGCGCTTATTCCACTGCAATGTAATCATTCTATTGGTTTACTTGCCTTAGGCAGTGTTGACCCAGATCGATTTCACAAAGGTATGGGAACTGTTTTTATTAGCCATCTTGGTGAGCTTATTGCCACCGCTATCTCTAAACATATGGAATAACCATTATGTCTGGGTCTTCACCTGTATTAGATCCAAACCTACAAACGTTTATTGAGTACCTTCAATACGAACGCAGGTACTCACTACTGACGGTTGAAAATTATCAACGTGACATCCTACAGTTTTCTAAGTGGCTATCTGAACAAGCCCCTACTACAACACTTGATGATACGAATGAGTTTCAAATTCGTCAGTGGATAGCTAAATTACATCGGGCAGGGCTAAAGTCACATTCACTGCAACGCAAACTCTCATCACTTAGAAGCTACTTTCGTTTCCAGATCAAACACAAACGCTTAACGATTAATCCTGCTATCGATATCCGCGCTCCCCGTGAAGCAAAGCGTTTGCCACAGACCTTAGACATAGAACAGATCGGACAGCTTCTAGACGTTCCTGATGATGATTTTATCGGCGCTCGTGACAAAGCCATTCTTGAGTTGTTCTACAGCTCTGGTTTACGCCTGGCGGAATTGGCAAGATTAACCGTGAGTGACCTTAATTTAGACTCAGCCATGCTCACCGTTCTAGGTAAGGGTAATAAGGTGAGGATTGTCCCTATCGGTAGCAAAGCTATTTCAGCCTTGAAACACTGGCTGCTGCATCGCCAAACTTCAACGACAGATTCGAGCGATGCCTTGTTCTTAAGTAAACAAGGTAAGGCGATTACACACCGTAACATTCAACTACGTGTGAAACATTGGCAAGAACAGCAGGGCATTAGTCAAACCGTTCACCCGCATAAGCTACGCCACAGTGTAGCTTCGCACTTATTGCAGTCCTCTGGTGACCTTCGAGCGGTTCAAGAGTTCTTAGGTCACAGTGATATTAGCTCTACACAAGTCTATACTCACCTTGACTATCAACACCTAGCTAATGTTTACGACAAGGCGCATCCAAGGGCTAGGAATAAAAAGAAATAATTAGCCTGTTTCACCAGCAGAATTCTATTTCTTATTCAATAGCTATCTGATATAGTTTTGCGTCTTTAGATTTAACCAACAAATTTTGAGGATCTTCACAATGAAGGCCGGTATTCACCCAGATTATAGAGAAGTTGTTTTTCAGGACGTTACGAGTGATTTTTCATTCCTAACGCGTTCAACAGTTTCTGCAAAAGAGACCATCGTATGGGAAGATGGCAATGAGTATCCTTTGATCAAATTGGATGTTTCAAGCGAGTCTCACCCTTTTTACACAGGTAAGCAGAGCTTGAACACAGCCGCAGGTCAGGTAGACAAGTTTAACAAGCGTTTCAAACGATAAGTTTGTAGTTGCTTGTAAAAAAGGCACCCATCGGGTGCCTTTTTTTGTGCCTGTAACTTTTTATTCAGTTAGTTGTTCATGCTAACCGAAGACTTTTCAGCCTTAGCGAACTTCTTCGCAAATAGAGTCATGTAATATTGGTCTGGACGATCAGCAGGGTAATCAAGGTTTGCCTTTTCACCATTTGGTGCAATAAAGCTTTTTTCTAGGATGACAACATCTTTTAAATCAGAACCTTTATCTTTTCTTTTGGTTTCTTTACCAAACGGCTTATAACCTTTTTCAGCTAACGCATCATTTAGTTCTGCATAGGTAAATAACAACTTGCCCGTTTTGTTATTTTTAACCATCACATCCGTTGTACACCCATCAATCTCTGGTGAAACCGCGTAACTTACCTCATCAATCTTTGTTTCATAAACGCCAACAAAGCCTACTGCTGGCTTGAAGCGTTTGTCAGCTTGCAATGCAGCCGTCAGTTCTTCCCGAGACTTCATATCGCTTTCGCAAAATTGATTATGTAAACTTAGAAATGCAGAGAGCGATGGATTTTCATCAGCACCACAGCCATAGAGGCCAATGGATGTCGCAGCTAGCAGCGCAACTACTGGTAATAGTGAGCCTTTCATAGAGGAACCTTTTTATTATTTTCTTTGTTTATGATTTTGTTGTTTTTTTGACACTTTATACTTAACAGTTAACTCAGGCAACCACCCGCTGATGGATGGCCGCCTATTCTGCCTTTTTACTTTAATAGAGCCTGAATTGCGTCTTGATTAATTCCCGCACTATCAAAAATACTGGCATCTAGATGCGCCAGCATAATTCGCTCTTGTGGCTTTTTAGCTTTTGTATTGCTCGTCAATAAATCCTTACTGACGGATTTCACTCTAGCCTGAGTGTCACCTGATAAGAGCTTACTCGCCTGTAACAACTCCGCATAACTTAAACTTCTATTACGCTGCCTCTTTATTACTGAAGCCGGTGGTGGAGTCTTTGCGTATATTAACGATGGATTTATCTTACGATTTTTAGGCGTGTAGCGATAATGCCCAGTCATAGGGAAACGGAATAAAATATCTTCAATTTGAGGACCGTTTCCAATGTTGTGAGCGATCATCAACCTGTTAGGATCAGCTTTAGAAGGCTTATTAACGACAACACCAATGTGTGGGAAGTTAGGCCCAACCATCCAAGTGACTAAATCGCCTGGCTTATAATTTTTTGGGTTTCTGCTGCGTGGTAATTCCGCTTTATGACGCTTAAAAAATGCCTGTAGATTGTAAACACGTCTATGATCAATGTTTGGATCTGGCTTAGTTAAACCCCATTTAACAATATTAGGGTACGCATAAAAATCACTGCTTATATCTTTATGCACTTCTTGTTGTAAGTCGATGCCTAAACGACGATAGGCCCGAATGACAACATCCGTACATACACCCATCGTTTTTGGAACGTCTCCCCAAGGATAGCCAATCTTCACATAAGCACCATCATAGCGTACACGATGCTTAGTTCTCTCTATCGCAGCATTAGATAATGCGTAACCGAACTTTACGTTTGGATCAATTCGCGCAATAGCAGGGCGTTTAACTGCTCTGTTATAGCTTGCCTTGCGGATGACAGGTCTATTTCTCTTAGCCGCAGCAGCTTGTTGCGCGGCTGCACGCCGCCTTGCTTGCAGCTGTCGAGCTTGTGCTAATTGAATCTGCGCTCTGGTCTTTATCGGCTGCTTAGCTCTTGTCGCTACAGGTTGTTGTGATCGGGTAACGACAGGTTGCTTAGCTCGTGTCGCAACTGGCTGTGGTGATCTGGTATTGGCTTGGACGGTATTTCCTTGGCTTCCAGTAAAGCGGTCTAATCCAAGCATATTGTATCTAGTTGAATTAGCTACCTGAATCCCGCGACGCCTTTCGGTATTAGCAGAAACGCGTTTAACTATCTGATTTTTAACGACTTTTGTTTTTTTCTGTACGCGTTTAGCCTTGCCTAACGAAGCAATCGATAATTTCTTGGCATTCGCAGCCGCTCGGCTAATCGTTTTTGTTTTAGGTTTAGTGTTAGCCTTTGCCACCTTAATAACTTTAGGTTTCTTTGCCACTGTTGTTGCGGCCGGTTTTTTACTGGCAATTTTCTTTGTTGTTACACCAAACGCATCGGCTTTCTTTACAACTTTTGCCGCTTTGGCTGTCGTTTTAGGCACGACGTTTTTATCATCGACAGGGTTCCCTGAACACGCTGCCAATACTAGTGTTACTGAAGTAACTACAGCAACACTCCATCCATTATTTATTTTCATTGTACTTCCCTAGCGATTTGTAATTTACCATCGCTATCTCAGAATAACTCCCTTCCTTCCTGAACGGGTTAGATATCCAGATTTGATACCGATAGGGCATTTTTCTCTATAAATTCACGTCGCGGCTCAACCAAGTCACCCATCAAAGTAGTAAATACTTCGTCCGCCTGATAAGCATCTTCAATCGTAACCTGCAACATACGTCGGGTTTCAGGATCCATAGTAGTTTCCCAAAGTTGACCAGGATTCATCTCACCTAGACCTTTATAACGTTGAATATTAAGTCCCCTAGAAGCTTCTTTTAGTAACCATGCCATCACTTCATCAAAGCGAATGACGGGTTGTTTTTTCTCGCCCCTTTCAATCCAAGATGCTTCAGTCAGCAAGCCTGCAAGTTCTTGGTTTAACTTATTCAAACGTCTCAACTCTTCACTATTAAACAAACCATCAGCAAAAAGTAGTGTTGTATCAACCCCGTGCATCCGGCGAATCACATGAACACACCAACCATCTTCAGTTTCTTTTAATTCAGACTTATAGTTGCGTGTTCCATTAAACTTGTGATTTAAACTATCACAAACATTCGCCAGCCACGTAGATACAGTATCCTTATCTAACTTATCAGAAGCTGAATCTGTAAACAGCATTGCTTCTAGTACTTCAGTATCGAAGCGTTGACGCAAGCGCTGAATGTCATTCATCACACTGGTGAAGTCCTCTGCTAGCTTCCCTAAACCTTCAGACTTAATGCCTGGAGTATCTTCATTGGTATAGAGTGCAGCACCATCTAGTGCGATTTGTAAGAGGTGATGATTTAACTCTTGATCATCTTTAACGTATTGCTCACGCTTTCCTTTCTTCAACTTGTATAGTGGCGGTTGAGCAATATAAACATGTCCACGCTCGACCAGCTCATGCATTTGGCGATAGAAAAAGGTCAGTAACAGTGTACGAATATGCGAACCGTCCACGTCGGCATCGGTCATGATAATAATGCGGTGATATCGAAGCTTTTCGGGATCGAACTCTTCCTTACCGATACCACAACCTAGTGCAGTGATTAGCGTACCCACTTCCTGTGACTGCAACATCTTGTCAAAGCGAGCTTTCTCTACGTTTAGTATCTTACCCTTAAGTGGCAATATAGCTTGAGTACGACGATCTCTACCCTGCTTTGCTGAGCCGCCAGCAGAGTCACCCTCCACTAGGTATATTTCAGAAAGTGCCGGATCTTTTTCCTGACAATCCGCCAGCTTTCCAGGCAATCCAGCAATATCCAAAGCGCCTTTACGACGCGTCATTTCACGGGCTTTCCTAGCAGCTTCTCTAGCCCTTGCAGCATCAATTATCTTGTTGGCAATTATCTTCGCTTCGGTAGGATTCTCCAATAAGAAATCGTTTAAACGATCACTCATTGCAGACTCAACAATACCGCGAACTTCAGATGACACTAGCTTATCTTTTGTCTGTGAAGAGAACTTAGGATCGGGCACTTTCACTGACAATACGGCCGTCAGACCCTCTCGAGCATCATCACCTGTCGGAGAAACTTTCTCCTTCTTAAGCATGCCTTCACGCTCTAAGAATTGGTTCAAAGTACGGGTCAGCGCAGCACGAAAACCTGCAAGGTGAGTACCACCATCCCGCTGAGGAATATTATTAGTGAAGCAGTAAATATTTTCTTGGTAAGTATCATTCCACTGCAACGCCACCTCTACCCCAACGTCATCTTTAAACGTATCGATATACACGGTGTTGGCATGAATGGCGGTTTTCTTACGATTCAAATGCTCTACGAATGAGCTGATACCACCTTCGTATTCAAAGATGATTGACTCACCTTCCCCGCGCTCGTCAATCAAATTGATACGAACACCGGAGTTTAGGAAAGATAATTCTCGAAGTCTTTTAGCCAGTGTGTCGAAGCTAAACTCAGTGATAGCAAAGATTTCTTTACTCGGCAGGAAGTTAATCTTCGTTCCTGTTCTCTCAGTCGCATTGAGCTTTTCTAGACGACCCTTTGGATCTCCTAGATTGTATTCTTGAGTATGCTTAAAACCATCACGGTGAATGGTTAATAACAGTCTTTCTGAAAGCGCGTTTACCACCGAGACACCTACCCCGTGCAAACCACCCGACACCTTATAAGAGTTATCATCGAACTTACCACCGGCGTGTAGCACGGTCATGATAACTTCAGCAGCCGACATTCCTTCTTCTTCGTGCATATCAACGGGGATACCACGCCCATCATCTGATACTGAAACAGAACCATCGTTATGAATTTCGACTTTAATTTCAGAACAGTGTCCGGCAAGAGCCTCGTCGATAGAGTTATCAACGACCTCAAATACCATATGGTGTAAACCGGTGCCATCATCAGTGTCACCGATGTACATACCTGGACGTTTACGAACAGCTTCTAAGCCTTTTAAAACCTTAATATTCGAGGAATCGTAAGTTTGCTCTTCAGACATATGCACTACCTGTTAAAATTATGTCGGGATTATACCACTTTGTCTCTTGAAGAACACGCTAAACGCCTGTTTTTAGGCGGGTAACACATTACCATGTTTCACGTGAAACATTCGATCCTCAGCATGCAAAGGAATAAGTTCAGCCTGAGTGGTTGTCAGAAGCAATTGCTGCTCAAGACTACGAAGACAATCCAGCAAGCGCTGCTTATTATCACCATCTAACTCAGCTGCCAAATCATCAATAGCAATAATGCCTTTACGCTTTTCTTCTGGGTCAATGCTACGACTCTGAGCTAACAGCATGGCAATAGCAATGAGCTTTAGTTGCCCGCGAGAAGCACTATGCTGAGCAAGCTGATCATTAAAATAAATCTGTAAATCTGCACGGTGGGATCCTGATAAAGTTCGGGCAGATTTAATATCGCTATCACGACGCTCTAAATAGAATTCCTTCTGAGCCTCAAATGACAAATCATCCATCGTCTGTGCAAAGCCAGAAGTTAACTTTATATTCAACACATGAGCGTCTAAGAGCATTTCGCTAAGCTTAGTTAGCTGAGGAGTCAAAACCTCTAAAGCGCGCTCACGATACTTCTGAATCAAGGTTTGAGACTTAATCAACTCATCAGTCCATTGCGGCAAAGCAGAAAGATAAGAGGGTACTCGTAAACACAAGTTACGCTGCTTCAAAATGCGCTGATAGTTCTGCCAAATCTTATGAAATTCAGGGAACAAATAGAAAGCGATCCAATCCACATAAGAACGTCGTAACGAAGGAGAACCAGTCACAAGATCAATCGAATTAGGGTCGATAATAGTCACGGGAAGGTATCGACTGAGGGCAGCCTGCGTATTGACATCTTGCTGGTTCACGCGAATACGAGTGGTATTTTTACTTCGCTCAATGCCAATCGTATATTGCTCATCAGCCTCGACACTACGAGCACGAATCAGCAATGCTTCTTCAGAGCTGCGAATAACATCGGCAATACGGGAAGTTCTAAAGGAGCGGCCCTTAGATAAAATAGAAACCGCTTCGAGAATACTGGATTTACCCGAGCCATTATGACCACAGATAAGATTGACTGAAGGAGAGAGATCCAACTCAGCCGTTTGGATAATTCGGCAGTTATTAATAGTGAGCTGTTCGAGTAACATAAACTAGCGACAGCTCACTACAAAAAAAGGGATCAATTGAATCGCTTACAACCGAACCGGCATAACAATATAACGAACGCCAGGATCGTCATTTGAAGACAGCAGTGCACTGGCAGCAGAACTGGTGAAGTTGAAATCGATCATCTCACCTTCCATATGATTAACCGCTTCCAAAACGTAGCTCACGTTAAAGCCAATCTCAAAGGCTTCGCCACTGTAATTAATATCAATCTCTTCCTCAGCACTTTCCTGCTCAGGATTGTTAGACATTAACTTCATCACGCCATCTGTGAGTCGTAAACGAATGCCTCTAAATTTCTCATTAGATAGAATCGCAACACGAGCCAAGGTATCTCTGAAGATCATGCGATCCAGTTGAATAGAGATCGTCGTAGAAGATGGAACCGCTGCTTGATAGTCAGGGTATTTTCCATCAATCAATTTTGACGTAAATCGAATATTGTCTTTCTTAACCCGGATATGATTAGTACTTAACTGAATATCAACCGCGACATCAGAACTAGACTCTAACAAACGAGAAAGCTCAAGCGCACCCTTACGTGGCACGATAATGCTGGCTCGCTCTGTCACATTAATAGCTTCGTCATTAAGTTCGCATAGCGCCAAACGGTGCCCGTCAGTCGAAACGGTATTGATCTGACCGTTAGTAATGTCCAGCAACAAACCGTTTAGGTAATAACGAACATCTTGATTAGCCATACTGAAAGACGTTTTGTCTAACAGGCGCTTAAACTCACTTTCTTTAAGCGTTAGGGTGGTACCCAGTGGAATCTCATCCAACTCTGGGAAATCTTCAGCGGGTAACGTCGCCAGTTCAAAACGACTACGACCCACTTTAATCAGCATACGAGCCGTTTCAGCATCAAGCGAAAAAGAGATAAAAGAATCTTTAGGCAATGCCTTTGTGATATCAAGCAACTTGCGAGCCGGTGCGGTAACCACACCTTCTTCTTCAATCGTCACTTCGATACTAGAGCTCAACTCTATTTCAAGATCAGTAGTCACCAATCTTAACTTTCCATCTGAGGCATTGAGTAAAACGTTTTCTAAAATCTTAGACGTGTGTTTCTTGTCAACGGCACCCACAACATTCGTTAGGATCTCAACAAGGATGTCTCTAGCAACAGTGAATTTCATATTATTAGCTACGCAAGGTTCGGGATAATATTCGATGTGCCTCTTCAAGGCGGGTATCCGATTGTACCAGCTCTCGAATCTTTCGACACGCATGAAGCACAGTAGTATGGTCTCTTCCACCAAACTTATCACCAATCTCAGGCAAACTGTGATTCGTCAGCTCTTTAGATAATGCCATCGCCATTTGGCGAGGCCGAGTGATATTACGAGCACGGCTTTTAGAATCAAGATCAGCAACGCGAATATTGAAATGGGAAGCCACCAACTTCTTTATACTTTCGATGGTCACCATCTTATCCATCACCGCTAGCTGATCGCGTAAGGCATCTTGAACAAAGTCCATTGTAATATTAGTGGTATTACGTAAACGCAGTATCGCCAGCACTCGAAGTAAAGCCCCTTCAAGGTCACGAATGTTTGAACGGAAACGTCGAGCAATAAAGAAAGCAACATCATTAGGAATGTCTAAACCAAGATGCTCAACCTTCTTTCTAAGAATAGCAACACGGGTTTCTACATCGGGCGGCTCAACTTCAACCGATAAGCCCCAAACTAATCGAGACTGTAAACGATCATCTAAGTTTTCAACCTCGCGGGGTAATCGGTCACCCGTCATGATAATTTGCTTCTGACACTCCAACAAAACGTTAAAGGTGTGAAAGAACTCTTCCATGCTTCGGGTTTTGTTAGCAAAGAACTGAATGTCATCAATCAGCAACGCATCAACCGATCGGTAATAATTCTTAAACTCATCCATGCGATTGTGACGCAGCGCAGAAACCATACCGTTTACAAAACGTTCGGAATGCAGGTAAACCACATTCGCATCTGGATTGTGAGCTTTAATATGATTACCCACAGCATGCATCAAGTGCGTCTTACCCAAACCAACTCCACCAAAGATGAACAGAGGGTTGTAAGAGACGCCAGGGTTTTCACCCACCTGAATAGCAGATGCTCGTGCCAGCTGGTTTGATTTACCTTCAACGAAATTATCAAACGTCAAAGCAGGGTTAAGATTATTCGCAAAGATCGTCGAGTCATCAGCTTGATTAGAAGGACTAGACGTAGTTAATTTATTGTTAGCGCCATTGACCTGTCCTGAGCCGTTGAGCTTAGGAGGAGAAATCGTGTTAGATTGTCGCTCAGGATCGTCAGCTACTTCACTCACAGGCACAGAAGGGATACTGACTTCGGCACTACCAATTTGGATTTTTACTTGAAAATTAGCGTCTTGTTTAACTTGACGGACTAGTGGAATAACACGATCCAGATAATGCTTAGTCACATATTTTAAAACGTAGTCATTAGGGGCTAACAACAACAACGTTGAATCATGCTCCTGACCATGAAGCGTGCGT
>CALHTA010000241.1 GCA_938038645.1 uncultured Thiotrichaceae bacterium | reverse complement strand
TAGCCCAGATTGAGCCATTACTCTGTAAAGTAAACGGAATTCTTTTTCGTTGATCTCGCAAAGACAGCTCTCCTTTACGAGTATTGAGCGCTATTTGTGAAGTGATGACTGGCGATTCATTAATGTTTCTACTGCTTGCTTTCAGCTTAACATCTTCAAAACTTAGTAAAAATTGAGGATGTCGATAAGCCAAACCAAAAACATCTGCTTTTATGTCAAAACTAGCGCTAGTAAAGTCTATAGTTCCATCAACCGCCAATTGCTTAAAGCTCCAGTTAGCGACTGTTAGGGCAGTTTTTTTAATCGTTAAGTCAAGTGATTCAGAAAATCCAACGATTGCACTCCCCAGTAATTGCTCTGAAGAATTTGATTCGGTTTCTATTATGCTTAGTTGCCAACGAGAGATGCCAATCTGTAAGCCCTCTTGATAGATAAAAATTGGGCCATTAGATTTTTTGAGCAGAAACCGCTGCGATTCGATACTTTCATCAATCAGTGGTGACGTTGGAATCAGTTTAATGACACTGCTTGACCCTAAGAAAGAATCATTATGACTCAGCAACTCAGCCTCAAGAAATGAACCCGTGCTGCTTTCTTCAATTGTTTGAATCGCCATTGCGAAGTGTTGCTTCGACTTGTCTGCTAACCACCAGCTTGTCCCAGCCCAAACTAGCAAGAGAACAATCAACCCGGAAAATAGTTTAGTTAGAGGTGACTTCATTGCTTCAACAACTGCTTAGGCCGTAACCCCATTAGAAGTATAGCCAACAAATATGCAATCATCGCAGATAACACTAAACCGCCTAACGCTGATACTTTCAACCAAATACCTGAAGCTTGCCACCAAGCATCCGCAGGGTTAAGCATCCAAACGGCTGCTGCCATGATTGATGAGGCTAAAGCGATTTTAGCCAGATAGATGGGCCACCCTTTTGTGCCTGTAATCAAACCAAGTTTATAGAGCCCCAAGAACAATAAACCAGCATTAACGAAGCCAGATATTGCTGTGGATAAAGCTAAACCGGCGTGTGGTCCCAAATAGCCCAATTTATACCAAGGCAATACAATCGCCAGATTACAAACGATGTTCGCTACAATTGCAATTAAGCCAATCTTGACAGGCGTTTTAGTATCTTGCCTTGAGTAAAAGCCCGGCGCTAACACTTTGACCATTATAAAAGCAGGTAAACCGATTGCATAAGTCATCAAACTCATGCTGGCCATTTCGACATCTCGCCACCCGTTCACGCCGTTATCTATCACGGTCGCTAAAATCGGAATCGCTAAAACCATCAACCCCAAAGTTGCTGGTATCGACACTAAAACAGAAAGGCGCATTGCCCAATCAAGGGTTTTACCAAAATCACCGCCTTTGGCATTGGCATGATCACCCGAAAGCTTTGGTAAAATAACAGTACCAATGGCAACACCAATTAACGCTAGCGGAAACTCCACAAAGCGGTCCGAGAAATACAGCCAGCTAATACTTCCCGATGCTAGCAAGGAGGCGATCATTGTATTAATAGTAATATTTAGTTGAGCCGCAGAAGATCCAACTAATGCGGGCGCCATCAATTTAAGAATGCGACTTACCCCTTCATGCCCCTTCTTAAAGCTGAATCGAGGAATCAGGCCAAGACGCTGTAGATAAGGTAACTGGAATAAACCTTGAGCAAGACCTCCTATAAATACTCCCCACGCTAAAGCTTCGACAGGTTGCTCAAAATGGGGAGACCACCAGATCGCCGCTGAGATCATGACCACATTCAGCAGTACAGGCGTAAATGCAGGAACCGAAAAATTGCCAAAAGAATTTAAAATGCTGCTAAAAAAAGCAGCAAGCGAAATGAACAACATATAGGGTGCTGTTATTCTTAAAAGATAAGCGGCAAGCTCTGGCTCAGCGTCAGGTTTAGTTTCAAAACCCGGGGCAAAAACCATCATTAAAATTGGGGCGGCGATCACTGCGACCAAAGTAATGCTGAAGAGAATGACGGTCAGCATGCCTGACACATGATTAATTAAATCTTTAAGCTCTTCTTGCGAGCGCTTCTCTTTATATTCTGTCAATACAGGTATGAAGGCGAGTGAAAAAGCCCCCTCTGCCGACAAACGCCGCATAAGATTTGGGATGCGAAATGCCACAAGAAAGGCATCCATGGCGCTGCCCATTACAAAGTAGTTTGCGTAAACGAAGTCTCTTACTAATCCTAGAACGCGTGATGCCAACGTCATTATGCTGATCATGACGCCAGAACGAAACAGTTTACTCATAAGTTAATAACACAATGCAAAGAGCCCGCATTCTACACAAGCTAGATAAAAAAGTTAGTGTTCAATACTTTCTGTGAAGCTAGCAAGAACGCGCTGAGGTAAACGACCAGCAATCTGATAAAACTTCACTAGTCAGAAATAAGGTATAACATTTAACCCGCTATCAATCATGTTCCAACAACAGGGTTTAAAAAACGACTAACGCTAAGGCACTTTCCACTTATCAAAAAGTTAGCACAGTTCCACTTATTTATCTTGATACGATATATAGGGTGCTTTTTAATTAATAAAGTATAAACATCAACCCCCAAATTAATAATAAAAATAACGAGCGTATAATAATGAAAATAACTAATCGACACTTACGCAAGTTGAGATACATAGCACCAGTATTTTGTTCCATGGCAGTGCTTTCTACTCAGCTTCATGCGGGCCCAACTGTACAATTAAACGGTGATGAACTGCGTGATGGCATGGCGGACTCAGGGAGTCTTGGCTATGTGGGTGGCGACACTCGAATCGGTGTAAGCATCAACCGTAATCTTGAAGGGCAAGTAGACCTCAATCAAATTATTATGGAAGATGATTCCAGTGCGACCAGTGCTGAGGGTTGGTTTGGTTATAAACTTAAAGATGACGAAGTTAGGTCGCAAGGCCTACTTGGTGGTGGTGTAAAGATCAATCACCAATGGATTAATGACGATAACGATACAGTTCACAAAGTATTTGGTGCTTATGATCAAGATGTTGATGATCGTGGCAAAGCCACTGTCGGTTATGGTCAAGAGACAGAAGATTTATTCTGGTCAGGCCATGTTAGTAAAAGCATTAGCGATGACGTTGTTAATGGCGATGTCACGACTCGCTCCTATGACTATGGCGTAGGCGCACAAGTCGGTACCTTCCTTGAGAGCTCACTAACTCGTATTAGAGGCGGTATTGATTATGAATTTGGTACGGAATTCGCCGATAACGAAGATCGTCCTGGAAAAGCGACGCTATCTGCTGGGATCGAACAGTTCTTCCATGATTCTCCTCACAGCATTAGCCTAGACGTTTCTGGAAACCAGGTCTCTGGTGGTAATGATGCAGAAAATACAGACTTTAATGCCAGAGTTGGATACCGCTATGAATTTGGTGGTGACGGTGTTTATCGCTCAGCTGGTGGAACTTCTCGCCGTCGTGTAGAAATACCAGGCACGCCAGGTCGCCCTGGTCGAGCAGCTGTACCAGCAATCCCACCTACTCCCGCTATTGCGGCAATTCCTGCTCAACCTGCAAGACCTGCCGTTGCAGGTCGCCCTGGCCGTCCTGCCATTCCACCTCGTTACGAGCGTCGCGCAGTTGCCTCACCAGGCCATGAGTTTGTTAAAACTACGATGAAGCTAGAGAATGAAACATTCTTTAAACTTAATTCTTCTAAGCTGACGCAATCAGCTAAACGTAACCTTGATAAGATTGTCGGCCAAATTCGTGGTCATGGTTACCTTGGTGCAATCCGCATCACTGGTAACACCTGTGGCCTAGGTGATCCTGCTTATGATCAGCGCTTGTCAGAGAAACGTGCGAACGCAGTTCGTGCATACTTAATAGACAAAGGCTTTAATCCTGAGCACTTGATTGCACGAGGCCTTGGTAAAGGCAGTCCTAAATATGACCGTAAGGACGATGACTTCAGAAATCGCCGCGTAGACCTTGAGTACGTAACGGAACGCACAGTTAAGAAAGCCGCAAACAAAACTCAATATCGTGACGTATTGGTTCAAGAAGGACGCCCAGCAGTTGCGCCAATTCCAGGAAGACCAGCAACTCCAGCACGTCCAGGTCGTCCAGGCAGAGCCGGACATCCAGGGCGCCCAGCGATCCCAGCGATTCCAGCAACTCCGGGTACTCCTTCTCGCTTTGTGTGGAAAACAGAGGTGGTACCATCCGCTCCTATTTGGATACAACGTGCAATTAGAAATACAATTAGCCACAACAAAACAATTAGCACCTACACCACTCGTAGTGCTGCAACAAAAACAGTTGATGACAGCTTCACTGCAACCAATCGCGATACAACCATGGATGTATTGGCGAATGACAGTACAGGTCTGACTCTAGTCAGGGTTTCACAACCTACAGGCGGTACAGTTACGATCGTAAATGATAGGGTTGTTTATGTAGCAAATCCTGGTTTCAGTGGCACCGACACCTTCACCTATACTGTAGAAGATGCAGAGGGCAACGAAACAACTTCAAGAGTCACGGTGGATGTGCCTGTAGCAGTCAACAACGCTCCTATGGCAGTGGATGATAATGCGTCTACCAGTGAATCAACTGCGGTGATGATTGATGTAATCGCAAATGATACTGACAGTGATGGTGACACGCTGACTATTGGGAATATTACCAATCCATCAAATGGTACCGTTCAACTAATTAATGGTCAGATTCAATATACCCCAGATGCAGGCTTCTCTGGTTCTGATACCTTCACTTACACAATTACTGATGGTAACAATAACCAATCAACTGCGACCGTTAACGTAACCGTATCTGACACAAATCAGGCGCCAGTTGCAGTTAATGACTCGAGTACCACTCCAGAAGGCACCCCTGTTACGATCAATGTAATTGGTAACGACAGTGATCCGGATGGTGATAACTTGAGTGTTATTACGCTAGGGCAAGCAAATAGTGGAACCGTTTCGATTGTCAACAATCAAGTTGTCTACACACCTAATGCAGGCTTTGCAGGAAACGATACATTTACTTATGTCGTAAGTGACGGTAATGGAAACTCCACAACGGCTTCGGTTAATGTCACAGTGACGGATCAAAATTCTGCTCCAGTTGCAGTAAACGATTCACAAACCACACCACAAAATACGCCAGTTAGCATTTCAGTACTATCAAATGACAGCGACCCTGATGGGGATACGCTTTCTATTGTTAGTGCAACTAATCCTTCAAATGGATCGGTCAGCGTTAGTGGAAACAACATAACCTATACCCCAGACAGTGGCTTCACGGGTATGGACAATTTTGACTATACAATCACTGACAGTCAGGGCAACAATGTTACGGCCACCGTTACAGTAACGGTAACTAGCACAAATCAACCACCTCAAGCGGTTGATGATATGGCCACCACACCAGAAGGAATGCCAGTCACCATTAATGTAGCCGGTAACGACAATGACCCTGACGGATCAACGGTCTGTGTATCAAACATAGTGTCAGGCCCAAGCAATGGTTCGGTGTCGATTTTAGCTAACGGTACGGATGTAGTTTACACGCCAAATGCTGGCTTCACTGGAACAGATTCTTTTGTCTATACCGCTTGTGATGCAGATGGTGCTACAGATACCGCGACAGTAACGGTCACAGTATCACCGACGGCTAATCAATCACCGACGCTAACAGATGACTCTGCAACGACTCCGTTTAACACGGCCGTCACGATGGATGTCACCAACAATGACTCTGACCCTGAAGGCGATACATTAACGGTTGTCTCGACAACTAACCCTTCTAATGGAACCGTCAGCGTGTCTGGTAACAGTGTTATTTACACACCAACAACCGGTTACGTCGGTGTTGATAACTATACCTACACAGTAAACGATGGCAATGGCAACACG
>CALHTA010000240.1 GCA_938038645.1 uncultured Thiotrichaceae bacterium | reverse complement strand
TCCTGCTCTTCAAACGGGCCTATTTTCATTTGCCATGGCGTTTCACCCTTTTCAATCACAATACGCGAAGGCGCTTCAGTGTCACAGCACAGCCCTGCTAGTTCACCCGGATCTAGATCGATTCCCTCGACATCAACTGCTTGGCGAACCAATAGTGGCTTCTGTTGCCAATGTTGCTGAAGAAAGCCATCGATAGACAGTGTTCCAAACAGGCGCTGTGACATATGAATTTCCTAAATCTTGTTTGCTTGTTCAGCTGCATTGCCAAGGTAATTGGCAGGAGTGAGGCTTTTGAGATTGTTTTTGACGTCTTCTGGCAAGTCTAATTTATCAATAAACTCAGCCATATCATTAGCATCAATGCGGCGCCCTCGAGTGAGCTCTTTTAACTTCTCGTAAGGCTTTTCTATACCATGACGACGCATAACAGTTTGCACTGCTTCACCCAATACTTCCCAGTTGCTATCTAATTCTGCAGCAATACTCTCCTTGTTTAGTTCAAGCTTGTTCATGCCTTTCAAGGTAGATTGGTACGCGATCATTCCATGTCCAAGGCCGACACCAAGCGCTCTTAACACCGTCGAATCTGTGAGGTCACGTTGAAGTCGTGATACTGGAAGTTTTTGAGCAAGATGCGTCATGATGGCGTTAGCGATGCCTAGATTGCCTTCAGCATTCTCAAAATCAATTGGATTAACCTTGTGTGGCATCGTTGAAGAGCCCACTTCGCCAGCAATTACTTTTTGTTTGAAATGTCCAAGCGCGATGTAACTCCAGATGTCTCGGCAAAAATCAATGAGAATCGTATTGTAACGACAATTAGCGTCAAACAACTCGGCGATATAGTCATGCGGCTCTATTTGTGTTGTGTAGGCATTCCACTCTAAACCTAGCGATTCGACAAACTGTTTCGCGAATACTGGCCAATCAATTTCTGGGTAGGCACAATAATGTGCATTGTAGTTACCCACCGCACCGTTGATTTTTCCAAATATCTGAGTGGATTTAATTTGGTTGGTTTGTCGGTTTAATCGTTGCGCTACGTTCGCTATTTCCTTGCCTACAGTGGTAGGTGAGGCTGGTTGCCCATGAGTCCTACTGAGTAACGGGTCGTCTGCATATTGGTGCGCGAGCTTAGTAACGGTTGCGTTTACTTCCTCAAGTTGAGGGAGTAGGACTACATCACGACCACCTTTAAGCATAAGCCCATAGGCAAGGTTGTTTATGTCTTCTGAGGTACAAGCGAAATGGATGAACTCATTGACTTGATTAATCTCAGCGTTATCAGCGATTTTTTCTTTTAAAAAGTACTCAACTGCTTTGACATCATGATTTGTGGTGCGCTCAATTTCTTTGATTCTAGCAGCGTCTGCTTCATCAAACTGTGAGATTAAAGACTCCAGTAGATCATTTGCCTCAACAGAAAATGCGGGAACCTCGGTAATTGCATCGTGATTGGCTAACGCTTGCAACCAACGAATTTCTACAAGAACTCTATGGTAAATCAGGCCGTATTCACTGAAGTAAGGTCTTAAGGCTTGCGTTTTGTTTCCGTAACGACCATCAATAGGAGAAATTGCGGTTAGGCTGGACAGATTCATAGAGGTTCCGTTGTTAGCTGACGTAATAAAAAGTGGCGCATTATACCGACAAATGATTGATATCAGTAGGGGCGTCTAATCGGGTCGAGAATGCTGTTAACTTGCTCAAGCGACGGATCACTTTCTGGATAGTCCAGTGTGTAGTGCAAGCCGCGGCTTTCTTTTCTACTTTGCGCAGAGCGAATGATTAGTCTTGCCACCTCCGCTAGATTTCTAAGTTCAATGAGATCAGCGGTAATGTTGAAGTTAACATAGTATTCATCGATTTCTTTTAGGAGCAGCTCGATTCGATTACGTGCTCGTGCTAAGCGTTTTGATGTGCGTACTATGCCAACGTAGTCCCACATGAATCGTCTCACCTCGTCCCAGTTATGGTTGATAACGACTCGCTCATCAGAGTCGGTGACTCTGCTATCATCCCAATCAGGAATGTTGACTTTTGGTAATGGGTTGTCGAGGTTTTTAATAATGTCTTCAGCGCAAGATTTACCGTAAACGATACACTCTAGGAGTGAGTTACTCGCCAAACGATTGGCACCGTGAAGCCCTGTAAAACTCGTTTCACCGATTGCATAGAGTTTATGAATATCAGTATGGCCATCTGAGTCGACCATTAAACCGCCGCAGGTGTAATGTGCCGCAGGAACCACGGGTACTGGCTCTTTACTCATGTCATAGCCAAACGATTCGCAGCTCGCAAATACATTAGGGAAATGCTTGAGAATAAAATCGCGTGGCTTATGGCTAATATCGAGAAACACTGAGTCGATACCTAAGCGTTTCATTTCATGGTCGATTGTTCTGGCAACGATATCACGAGGCGCAAGCTCGCCTCGCTTATCATAATTCTGCATAAAGCGGCTGCCATCGGGGAGCAATAGTCTGCCGCCTTCGCCTCTTACCGCTTCCGTGATGAGATTGGATTTAGCATGCGGATGATACAAGCAAGTGGGATGAAATTGCATAAATTCCATATTGGCTACGCGGCAACCAGCGCGCCAACCCATAGCAATACCATCGCCACTGGCGCCATCTGGGTTGCTAGTATAAAGGTAAACTTTGCTCGCTCCACCAGTGGCTAAGACTGTAAAATCCGCTGAGAAGGTTATTACTTTCTTTTCTTTGCGGTTAAGTACATACGCGCCTAAACAGCGATTTTCCCTGGTGTGGCCTAAGCGGCGCGTGGTGATTAAGTCAATGGCAATGTGATGTTCGAATAAAGCAATACTTTCCCGTGCATGAACTTGCTCAAGCAAGGTATCTTCAACGGCTTTACCGCTAGCGTCATCAGCGTGTGCAACTCGACGGTTAGAGTGCCCACCTTCACGAGTTAAGTGAAGATCGCTGGCTTTGTCAGAATTCGGGGTGT
>CALHTA010000239.1 GCA_938038645.1 uncultured Thiotrichaceae bacterium | reverse complement strand
AGATCATAAATCTGCTGCAACTCAAACGCTTCAGTATCAGCAGTACCTGTCATACCTGAAAGCTTGTCATAAAGACGGAAGTAATTCTGGAATGTAATAGAAGCCATTGTCTGATTTTCAGGCTTTATATCAACGCCTTCTTTGGCTTCGATCGCTTGATGCAGACCTTCAGACCAACGTCGACCCGGCATTGTACGGCCGGTGAATTCATCAACAATAACAATTTCGCCACCACTGATGATGTAATCAACATTCAGCTGAAATAGCGTATGAGCCCTCAGAGCCGCATTTAAATGGTGTAATACTGAGATGCTAGAGCTATCAAATAAGCCCTCACCTTCTGGGATAATACCCGCTTCTTGAAGTAGTTCTTCTGCGCGCTCATTTCCCGCATCCGTCAGGAATACCTGCTTTGACTTTTCGTCAACAGAGTAATCACCTGGCCCTTCTTCATCTTCTTTGGCTTGAGCGGTTAGATGGGGAACAACTTTATCAATCGCTTCGTATAAGGTCGCTGATTCGCTTGATGGGCCAGAAATGATAAGAGGAGTTCGGGCTTCATCGATTAATATCGAGTCAACCTCATCGATAACGGCGTAGCTAAGTGGGCGCTGTACTCGCTCTTCTTTGCTAAATGCCATATTGTCGCGAAGGTAGTCGAAACCAAATTCATTATTAGTTCCGTAAGTGATATCAGCAGCGTATGCTTTTTGGCGCTCGTCTTGATCAATACCACTAATGATTACACCCGTCGTTAAACCGAGGAAACCATAAAGTTTAGACATCCACTCAGCATCACGGCTAGCTAAGTAGTCATTCACCGTAATCACGTGAACTCCTTTTCCGGGTAAAGCATTGAGGTAAGCTGTCAGTGTTGCAACAAGCGTTTTACCTTCACCAGTCCGCATTTCAGCTATGCGCCCATCATTTAGTACCATTCCACCAATGAGCTGAACATCATAATGACGCATACCCATAATGCGCTTTCCGGCCTCACGCACGGTTGCAAATGCTTCTGGAATCAAGGAATCAAGCGTTTCACCCTTGTCTAATCGTTGACGGAATTCAGCGGTTTTACCTTGTAATTCCTGATCACTTAGTTGGCCGTAGCTATCTTCAAGTGCGTTGATTTGATTAACGACTTTTGAGTAGCTTTTGACTACTCGATCGTTACGACTACCGAAGAGCTTTTTAGCGATCGATCCCATCATGATATTTATATTCTCCCCGGATGACTCCGGTATTATTTGTTCCCGCTAATAATAGCGGCTAAAGATGTTTAGCATCACAATGCAAACACCTCAAATGAATTAGGTTCTAATTGGGAATATTGGGGTAATTGCTAAAGAATGCAAGCGAGAATCTCTGTTTACCAGCAAAGTCCTAATTTACGCCAATACTAATTAATGACACCGATTATAATATATATTTACATATAAATTCACGCTTAACGCTGTGTCAAATCTATATTGTTAGTGCTTTAACAATTAATACGCTGTTAAGGACTCTCTAAGAACAATAAAGGATCAATGTTTTTATTATTTTTCAGAATTTCTAAATGCAAATGAGGGCCTGTAGAACGGCCACTCGTACCAAGTAGTGCTATCTTTTCACCGGCAGCAATTGTCTGATTTACTTTAACTAAAGACTTTTGAAGGTGAGCATATCGGCTAAGCAATCCGTTAGCATGCTTTATGTCTATTACTCTACCATAGCCGCCCTTGCGACCAGAAAACACAACCGTGCCTGCCGCAATGCTCATAATGTCTGATCCTCTAGGGCCGGCCAGGTCAATACCTTGATGCTTTCTCAGTCGACCGTTAAAAGGGTCTTTTCGCATTCCAAACTTTGATGAGAGGTAACCACTCGCCACAGGCCATTTAGATATTTCTAAGGACTGACCTATTTCCCTTGACTTCAAAACCAGCTGCATACGTTCAAACTGATTACTTTGTTGGATCAGTTGTTTTTGCAATACTTCAATATCTTTCTTTACAGATTCGGCAATTTCCGCTGAGTTTCGCCTGAAGATGTTCCGGCCTCCCAAACCTCCTCGTGCTGGCGGTTCATCAAAGCTAAAAACGTTTGTATCAAGCTTAGCAAGCCTAACCATTTTCTTAGCAAAAGCTTTAAGACGCTGACTTTCACCTTCCAACTCTGCAATTTGTTTTTGCAAACGACTAACCGCCTCTGAACTACTTAAATTTATGCCCTGCTGCCAAGTAGGAGACTCATGACTAAATCTATCCAAAAAAAGAGACAATGAGAGAGTTAAAACAACCAATAGAAAAACAGGCACAACAAACTGCTTAACGAATGAAACATCAATCGCTTTTAGCTCAGATTTCTTATTAATTCGAACCTGAAAACTCACGTTTACACACTCAACTGCATCATAATTTTTTCTTAAAATAAGTTACACTTAAAATTATGAAACAAGTCAAGAAACCCTCAAACTCTTACCTACACGAAAGCCTCAAGAATATTGACAAACTGTCGCAAACGGTGTGTGCATATTTAGAAATTGATGCCAAACAGCACAACTTGCATGTGCTTTCAAAACGGCAAGAAGTTGTTATCCTCGTGGATCATCCGATTCTTGCCAATCAGTTAAAATACCAACAGAAAGAAATATTAAACCACTTGAATCAGGCATTGCTTCGTGAATACAAAACAATAAAAGTTAAGCTATCTCCACCGCATATGGTGAGGATTAAAAAGCAATTTGAGACGAAGCCTTTGCGCGAAGATATATCCAACCTACTCGACTCGATACGCAAAGACTTGGAGGCGGATTAGCAGGTTCGCTAGCCTAATCAGGCATAGCCTAGTTCACCGGCATAGCTAACTGATGCCTCTTCCTCAACATCCATAGTCGTCAGCTCCCAAGCATCGGGTTGAGCGATAAGCTCATGGAGCAGTAAGTTATTGATCGCGTGGCCAGATTTGTGTCCATGGTAAGCACCGATAATGCTATGACCCAAGGTATAAAGATCCCCTATCGCATCTAGCATTTTGTGCTTCACAAACTCATCCTGATAGCGGAGGCCATCCTTATTAAGCACTCGATACTCATCAAGCACGACTGCATTGCCAAGGCTGCCACCTAAACCCATGTTTTTAGAACGCAACATCTCTACGTCACGCATGAAGCCAAAGGTGCGTGCTCTACTAATCTCGCGACTATAAGAAGCTTTTGAAAGATTTAACGCCAATACTTGCTGAGTTGACTTCACTGCGGGATGATCAAAGTCTATTTCAAATGACACTTTGAAACCATCAAATGGCCTTAACTCTGCCCAACCTGCTTTATTTTCAAAGCGAATCGGCTTTTTAATTCGAACGAATTTTTTCGCAGCTCGTTGCGTTGCAATACCAGCTGACTGAATCAGATAGATAAACGGTGCAGCACTTCCATCCATAATGGGAATTTCTGAGGCAGTTAGGTCAACGTAAGCATTATCAATACCTAATCCAGCGAACGCGGACATAAGATGTTCAATCGTTGAAACTTTCACACCCTCTTGAACCAAGGTTGTGCTTAACATTGTCTCGCCCACTGCTTCCGGCGTACTGACAATCTCGACAGGATTTTCTAAATCAATTCTACGATAAACAATTCCAGTGTTTGCCGCCGCCGGACGCAAAGTTAAACCAACCTTCTGCCCTGAGTGCAAACCTATTCCAACCGTATTTACACTACGTTGCAATGTTCTTTGTGCCAGCATTTATTTACCCCTGTAATCGACCCTTTATTCTTAATTTATTGGTCGATAATTTTAACTATATTTTACAACACCTTACCTTCAGATCGGCGCCATAATGCATCAATAGAGTTGATTTGTCTAGAGATGCGCAACTTTCGCCAAGGTTGATGGCGCAAATCGTCCACCATCATATTCACAAATTTGACGTACAACCCCTTCATTAGACAAGCCAATCTCATCTAGCTGACTCTCTCGGTCAGCATGTTCAATGTAATCATCTGGTATCCCAAGGTGCAATACCTGCACTTCAATCCCCAATCGGGCTAAGCATTCTGATACTGCGCTACCTGCTCCACCCTGAATGGCATTATCTTCAATTGTTACAATTAGGTCATAATTCTTAGCAGCGGCTGTAATAATAGTCTCGTCTAAAGGCTTCACAAAACGCATGTTTATTAGGGTTGCATCTAGCTCTTCAGCTGCAAAACTAGCGGGGCTTAAAAGCGAGCCAAACAACAAAATTGCAATGCCTTGTCCTTCTCGTAATTGCTTTGCTTGGCCAATTGGGATGGCATTCATTTCAGCAACCGGTTCAATACCGACGCCCTTTCCTCTTGGATAACGTACCGCTGTTGGCCCATTTTCTAGATAAGCCGTATAGAGCATCTGCCTACATTCATCTTCATCTGCGGGGGCCATCACGATCATATTAGGGATGCAGCGAAGATAGGATAGATCGTAATTTCCTGCATGTGTTGGGCCATCCGCCCCGACTAAACCCGCACGATCTATTGCAAAAACAACTGGCAAATTCTGAATAGCAACATCATGAATCAATTGGTCATAAGCGCGCTGCAAAAACGTGGAATAAATCGCAACGATTGGCTTTACACCATCACACGCCATACCCGCTGCTAAAGTGACGGCATGTTGTTCAGCAATGGCAACGTCAAAATACCGTTCAGGGTATTGTTCAGAAAACTTAACGAGTCCAGACCCTTCACACATAGCTGGTGTAATACCAACTATGCGATCATCTTTAGCCGCAATATCACAAAGCCACTGGCTAAACACTTGTGTGTAAGTTGGTGTTGAGGGTTTGTTGCTTTTGACAATCCCTTGCTCAAGGTTAAACGCTGACACACCATGGTAACCACAAGGATCAGCTTCAGCAGGTTCATAACCTTTACCTTTTTTAGTCACGACATGAACAAACCGAGGTGCATCGATATCACGAATGTTTTCAAACATTCTTACCAACTCTAATACATCATGACCATCTACTGGGCCGTAGTAGATGAAGCCCATTTCTTCGAACATGGTTCCTGGCATCAACATGCCCTTGGTGTGTTCTTCAGCTCGCTTTGCTAACTTCTGAACAGCGGGTGTTGCCGACAGTATTTTTTTACCTTGTTCACGAATGCTTGAATAGAATTGCCCAGATAGTAAACGCGCAAGATACTTACTCAAGCCTCCAACATTGGGAGAAATAGACATATCATTGTCATTTAGCACAACCAGCATACTCGCATCCAAGTCGCCCGCATGATTGAGCGCTTCATAAGCCATTCCTGCCGTTAAAGCTCCATCACCTATGACTGCAATTGATTGCCTATTGATACCCTGTTGTTTTGCGGCCAACGCCATGCCCAACGCTGCACTGATTGAAGTACTAGAATGACCAACACCAAAGGTGTCGTATTCACTTTCTGAACGTTTTGGGAAGCCAGATAGACCACCCTGCCGACGAATAGTATTAAGCTCGTCCTTTCTTCCCGTTAATACTTTATGAGGATAGGCTTGGTGTCCAACATCCCATACCAAGCGATCCTCTGGGGTTTTAAAAACATAATGTAACGCAACAGTTAACTCAACCGTCCCCAAACCTGCTGAAAAATGCCCACCTGACTCAGACACTGACTGAAGAATAAACTGACGCAATTCATCACACAGTTCTGGCAGCGATTCTTTATCTAATTCTCGCAGTTGCTCAGGCGATATAATTTCTTCTAGCATAGGTATCTACTTATTACGATTTACAATGTATTGAGCAATATTATGTAACAGCTCAGTATTAGAACCAAACTCTTCTAGAGCGGCCTCAGCCTCTTCATATAGAATATGTAATTTACGCTTAGCCCCTGACATCCCTAATAGTGCCGGATACGTTGGCTTATTTGCCGCAATATCAGCCCCTTGCTGCTTACCCAATGTTTCAGTATCACTTTCAACGTCCAGAATATCATCTTGAACTTGAAAGGCTAGCCCTACCGACTTTGCGTAGCGAGTCAACGCGCTTCGCTGCCTTTCTGTAATATTGTCATTGCAATAACTTGGCATCACGACGCATGCGATAATCAAAGCACCCGTTTTATGTGAATGCATAACCTCGAGCTGATTCTCTGTGAGCGCTGAACCAACAGAAGCAAGGTCAATCGCTTGGCCACCAGCCATCCCATTAGAGCCCGCTGCTGAAGCAAGCAACTGAACCAGCTTTAGCTGATTTCTCGGAGGTACACCTGCAATCGGCTCACTAATGATATCAAATGCAAGCGCTTGCAATGCATCACCAGATAAAATAGCAGTCGCTTCGTCAAATGCCTTGTGTGCAGTCGGCTTGCCTCGGCGTAAATCATCATCATCCATTGCGGGAAGGTCATCATGTACCAGCGAATAAGCATGGATACATTCAATAGCCGCAGCAATCTTATCGAGTGCACCTAACTGCACATCTAGAGCCTGGCCACTTGCATAGACGAGACCTGGCCGAATTCTTTTACCACCAGCAAGCGCTGAGTAGCGCATGGCTTCGTGCAACCTTGATGGCGAAATATCAGCTTTAGGCAACACTTCATCTAGAACACGCTCAATGCGTATCCGATATTTTTCCGGCAATTGCAAACTACTCATCGTTTAAGAAGTCTTCCTCACCATCTTCCGTCAACAACAATACTCGCTGCTCTGCCGACGCTAAAAGTTTCTGACACTGCCGACTCAGGCGAACACCTTCCTCAAACGACTGCAATGCGTCTTCTAGACTCATTTCGCCCTTTTCCATTCGAACAATGGTGGCCTCTAGTTCAGCAACAGAAGCCTCAAAATTTATCTTGTTTGGTTTCTTACTCATGAAAATGATATTGATCTTTCAAAGATTGAAATGCAAGTAGTTAATGACGCGGTAATTGCTCGCTTTATTCAACAACTTCCGGCTTCAGTTTTTACGGATACAAAAAAGCCGCAAATAAAATGCGGCTTTTTAGGTGTCAATTGTAAAACTTAAGCAGCAATTTCTGCTTTAAGCTTCTTAATCGCGCTGCTTTCAAGCTGACGAATTCTTTCGGCAGACACACCATACCTATCGGCCAAGTCCTGAAGCGTTGCTTTTTTATCCGCTAGCCAACGACTTGCCAAAATATCTTTACTACGATCGTCAAGCTCAGCTAACGCCCCATTAAAGCGTGCCTGAGTATGGTCTTCCCAGTCTTGTGCTTCTAATAATTCAGCAGGGTCTTGATTATCGGTTGCTAAAAGATACTGACTTGGTGCGTACGCTTTGTCATCGTCGTCTTGTCCAGGCGCTAGATCAAACGATACATCCAAACCACTCATGCGCTTTTCCATTTCCATCACATCTTTAGTGCTAACACCAAGATCTGTTGCAATCGAATCTGCTTCAGCAACGTTCAACCAACCCAAACGTTTCTTACTGCTACGCAGATTGAAAAACAATTTACGTTGAGCCTTTGTTGTTGCAACTTTCACAACCTTCCAGTTCTTAAGGATAAACTCATGCATTTCTGCTCTTATCCAATGAACAGCGAATGAAACCAAACGCACGTTAACTGTTGGGTCAAATCGTTTAACGGCTTTCATTAAGCCAATATTTCCTTCCTGAATTAAATCAGCAAGTGGCAAACCATATCCACTGTATCCTCTCGCGACTTTTATCACGAAACGTAGATTATGCATGACCAGAATTCTTGCAGCGTCCAAATCGCCTTTTTCAACTAGGCGAGTTGCATAAGCTCTTTCATCTTCGACGCTTAGTACCGGTACCTCATGTACCGACTGGACATAGCTTTCCAGACTACCCGCGCTAACAGATAATGCTGTACTACTTAATGCCAGTGACTTACTCATATCTTTCTCCAATTTCTTGCTAATTTTAGCACTCGTATACTGAGAGTGCTAATT
>CALHTA010000238.1 GCA_938038645.1 uncultured Thiotrichaceae bacterium | reverse complement strand
TTTTGCATTAGCTTACGCTTCAGCTCAAAGCGTGAATGCTCACGCCTTGATAGTAAATCAATCGCTGTCTTACGACAGCGACTTTCATCATCTAAATCACTCGGACGGCTGATCTTTGCTATCCTCTTCTACCGGTGCCTTACCTGCCGGTTTCATCAACTTTTCACGCAACAGTTTTTCGATCGTTTCAGCGATTTCAGGGTTTTCGTTTAAGTAAACTTTAACGTTTTCTTTACCCTGACCGATCTTATCGTTTTGGTAGCTATACCAAGAACCTGCTTTGTGTATCAGACCTTCACGCACGCCGAGATCAATGAGCTCGCCTGCGTGAGAAACACCCTGTCCGTATAGAATCTCAAACTCTGCTTCTTTAAACGGAGGTGCCATTTTGTTCTTAACGACTTTAATACGCGTTTGGTTACCGACGATTTCATCGCCTTTCTTAATCGCGCCGATACGACGAATATCCATACGAACTGACGCATAGAATTTCAGTGCGTTACCACCCGTAGTGGTTTCAGGGCTACCAAACATGACGCCAATTTTCATACGAATCTGATTGATGAATACAACCATCGTGTTTGATTTTTGTATGTTACCCGTCAGCTTACGCAGTGCTTGTGACATCAAACGTGCCTGAAGACCCATGTGTGAGTCACCCATATCACCTTCGATTTCAGCGCGAGGTGTCAGTGCAGCAACCGAGTCGACAACGACTAAGTCAACACCACCAGAACGCACCAGCATGTCTGCAATTTCAAGCGCTTGCTCACCATTATCTGGCTGTGAAACTAAAAGGTCATCAATCTTTACACCAAGCTTTTCAGCGTAACCAGGGTCGAGAGCATGCTCTGCATCAATAAAGGCAGCGGTTCCACCTGCTTTTTGACACTCCGCGATAGTATGAAGCGTCATGGTCGTTTTACCTGATGATTCAGGACCATATATTTCAATGACACGACCTTTTGGCAAACCACCGACACCCAGAGCGATATCCAGCGTCAATGAACCCGTTGAAATCACTTGAATATTTCGAGCGGTGCTATCATCGCCCATCCGCATTACTGCGCCTTTACCAAACTGCTTCTCAATTTGACCAAGGGCCGCTGCTAATGCTTTTTTTCTATTATCATCCACGCGTTCTTTTTCCTTTTAATACGAGGCAAGTATTTTGCCGAATTGTAATCACTAAATGTAAGTAAGCCTAATTTTAAAAAGCTTTGCTTAAGTTAAAGACTAAGCTTTAGCAGCGAGTTGTTTCATCACGCCCTCTAAAGCATAAGTTATTGTTTGTTCTCTTATGGCCTGACGATCACCTGAAAAATGTTGTATTTCAGTTATCACATCCCCATCATAAGCCCATCCAAAGCAAACTGTACCAACGGGCTTATAATCGGTACCACCGCCTGGCCCAGCAATGCCTGTAACAGAAACGCTAATCCCAGCATTTGCCTTCGTCAAAGCGCCACTGGCCATTTCTGCAGCAACCTGTTCGCTGACCGCGCCAAAATTTTCTAACGCTTGCAAACTAACACCAACCATTTGTTGCTTCGACTCATTACTATAAGTCACAAAACCACATTCAAAGACAGCTGAGCTACCGGCTAAATCAGTCATTACTTTAGCAATACCACCACCGGTGCAAGACTCAACCGTCGCCATACGCTCACCTTTTTCAATTAAGGCAGCCATTGTTTTTTGTGCAATCTTTGTTAATGCTTGTTCGCTCATAGTTCGCTATCTTACAGGATGTCACGGGTAATTTGCATCGTCTAAAACACAAATGTATTTATTTATCACTGCCTCATGACTTTTGAGCTGCCTACTGATACATTTCCGCCATGGCTAAAGCGACTAGTAAAAACCTCCCCCAGCACACTCCCATGATGCAGCAGTTCCTTCGGATAAAAGCAGAACATCCGGACCAGATGCTTTTCTATCGCATGGGTGATTTCTATGAACTATTTTTTGACGATGCGAAACAAGCCGCCAAATTATTAAACATCACCCTAACCGCCCGAGGAAAGTCAAACGGTGAGCCGATTCCGATGGCAGGAATCCCTTATCACGCCGCAGAACAATACTTACCGCGCTTGCTAAAGCTGGGTGTATCAGTCGCAATCTGTGAACAGGTGGGTGACCCGGCAACAAGCAAAGGCCCTGTAGAGCGAAAAGTGGCTCGTGTTTTAACACCCGGCACCGTTACGGACGACTTCCTGCTGGATGAAACCCGCGACAATCTTTTGCTAGCGATTTATGAATTTGAATCGGAGTTTGGTGTAGCACACATTGATTTGAGCAGTGGTCGGTTTGTTCTATCCCAACTTGAAAATGACCAAGCACTGATTAATGAAATGGAGCGCCTGCAACCCGCTGAAATACTGATTCAGGATGAGCAATCTCCTCCGCTTAGTTCACAGCAAACTATCACGCGACGCGCCAATTGGCATTTTGATAGCCAGACTGCACTTCAATTACTGACCAAGCAATTTGGTACTCATGATTTAAGTGGATTTGGTGGAACAGATTTACCGCTAGCGATCGTTGCAGCCGGAGCCTTGCTGCAATATGTTCAGGAAACGCAACGTGCTGCGCTCCCACACATTACCGGTATGCAAATCGAGTCGACTGACGATGGCATCGTGTTAGATGCTGCCAGCCGACGCAACCTTGAGCTTGAGCAAAGCCTGACAGGCGATCATAAAAACACCCTAATCTCAGTTTTGGATAACACCTCAACAAGTATGGGTGGGCGTTTACTCAGCCGCTGGCTAAATAAGCCACTGAAAGATCAAGAGATTCTCCGCAATCGCCACCAATCCGTTGAAACGCTTATACAAGACTACCGTTACGACTCGATACAACCACTACTTAAACAAGTCGGTGATATCGAACGCATCGTTTCGCGTATTGCTCTGGGTTCTGCAAGGCCACGTGATTTATCAACCCTGCGCCACTC
>CALHTA010000237.1 GCA_938038645.1 uncultured Thiotrichaceae bacterium | reverse complement strand
GGGAGTGAGGTTGATCAGCAAGTGGTCAATGACTACAAACAACGCCTGCAGCAGCATGAAGTTGAAGTTGAGCAACTTAAAGAGCAGCTTTCTGAGACGGCTAATCAACTTACCGATACGCAGCAATCATTAGACAGTGTTCGTGCCGAGGCACAGAAGGGTTCGCAAAAATTAGAAAATGGATCTGAGAAGGTTTCGGCTATCTCGGTAAAATTAAAAGAGTCTGAAGCGCTGTTGCTTGAAAGAGATCAGACGATTGATCAGTTGCATAAGAAGTTAGCAACCAACTTGACTGATCTTAATGAAACCAAGGAAAGCCTTTCTAAAGCATTGGATGAAGAGCGTGAGAAAGCCAGGGTCGCTACGGAAACCTTGGAAGAGATTAGACGACAGAAAGAAGAGCATGAAGAGCAATTGAAATGGAGTGAAAACTCGCTACAAAATGTTTCAACTGATCTAAAGCAGAAGCAAGAGTTCTTTGAGGTTAACCGCCGTGAATTAGACGTTAAAATCAAGAACAGTGCAGAGCAGTTTGAAAAAGCCAATGCAACACTGAGAGAGCAGGACGAGCAACTTAAGAAGCTTCAATTAACCGTTGAAGAGCGTGAATCTGCCCTTAAGTCTTTAAGTGATAAAGAAACAGAGCTGCAAAAAACTGTTAACCGCATGAGCGAGCAGTTGGAGCAGACTCAGTCAGCTTTAACTAAAAGTAATCAACAGCAACAGGCCGCAGAAAATAAATTACGTGCCAGTGAGTTGAAACTAACCCAGTTGATGGATCAAAGTAATGAACCCCAGCAGCCACGGGATTATTCTGGTGTTGCTTCAGGCATCATGGCCGGCGTTGCCGGAACGGCTGCTGCCAGTCAACCTGAAGGACTTTCATCAGGTTGGTCTAAGCTAAGCGGCATGGCTCGTGACGGCTATCAGAAGGTCAAAGTCAAAGTTGAAGACACCACTAACGAAGTGGTTTCAGCGACGGCTAAAGCATCTCCTAATGATGAAAATTACAGAATCGAAGTAATCCGTTCTATCGGTAGTGATAATCGCCGGTTGCTTCATGATATGGGGATTAACACGACGTTAAACTTGCTAGACAAGTGTCAAGACCCTGAAAGTATCAAGTTAATTGCAAAGACTCTGGGCCGCGAGTCTTGGGTTGTATCCTCTTGGGCTTCAATTGCTGACTTACTACGAGTGAAAGGAATTGATGGTTCAATGGCTGAGGTACTAGAGCTAGGAGGCGTTTATTCTGTTCAGAGTTTGGCCGAGTCAAATCCTGAGAAGCTTTTACAGTCGATTAAAGCGGTCAATGAGCGTATTGAGAAGGTTGGTACTATTCCAGATATTGCAGTGATTGCTGGTTGGATTAGGCATGCGGGGACGCTTGAGGAATTGATTGCCTGACTTGTTTTATTACCGTTTCAGAGGCCTGTTAACCATTCGCTCACTCAGCCTTCGGCTTGTTATCGTTTTTTGTAACCAAAACGATAGAATGCTTCGCCGAATGGTCAACAGGCCCCTTTCACTAAGTTTTAGAATACCGAGAGAGGTACTGGCTTAGTCGCGGAAGTTGGTGAATTGCAGCGGCAATCCTAGTTCTTGTTCACGCAGTAGGGCAATGGCTTCTTGTAGATCGTCTCTCTTTTTGCCGGTGACTCTTACCTGCTCGCCTTGAATCTGTGACTGTACTTTTAGTTTTGCAGTTTTTAGGGCTTTGACTACTTTCTTGCCGTTGTCAGAATCTAAACCTTGTTTTAGTAAGACTTTTTGCGTGGCATTATTGATGCCCGTTTCAACGGCTTTTTGAGGGTCGAGTGCGCTTGCGTCGATGTTTCTTTTGGTGAATTTATTGCGCAAGATATCCATCATTTGCTTCAGTTGAAAAGTGTTTTCCGCTTTTAACGAAATAGCATCATCTTTTAGCTCGAAGCTGGCATCGCTGCCTTTAAAGTCAAAGCGCGTGGTGACTTCTTTGTTGGCTTGGTCCGTGGCGTTGCGAACTTCGTGAAGATCAACTTCTGATACGACGTCAAATGATGGCATGGTTGGCCTCCTGAAAATCAAAAAGCCATGATACTGTATTGTCAGTGCTGAATATAGTAATACGAATGGCTGGATAGCTTGTGGATAAACACTCTCTAGGCCATTAGCTGCTAAGCGGTTGCTAGATTTATCACTGCTGTTTTGATTTCCACTCACTTCATTTATCTGTGCTTTGTTAGGCATCTATTGTAAACCAATTGCAAAAACTCTACCGTGCAATCAGGTCAATACTGTATTATGTCGTTCCCAACGAAACAGCTGTACCTAACTATGGAACTGAATCCTACCTATTCGCACATTAAAGACCTTCAGGCGCGACTCGAATCGCTAAGGGGGTATCTTTGACTACGCTGAGAAAAAAGATCAACTAGAAGAAGTTATTCGTGAGCTTGAAGAGCCAACTGTCTGGAATGACAGGGAGCGTGCTCTTCAGTTAGGTAAAGACCAAACACGCCTTGAAGAAGTGGTTCTAACGGTGGACCGTTTGGAAGAAGGTCTGATTGACGCTCAAGAGCTGCTTGAGATGTCTGAGGCTGATAATGACGAAGCTGCGGTTAATGATGTCATCGAAGAAATCGATGGCTATGAACGTGATCTAGCTAAGTTAGAATTCAAACGAATGTTCTCCGGTGAAATGGATGGCGCCAATGCCTTCTTGGAGGTTCAGTCAGGTTCAGGCGGAACTGAAGCTCAGGACTGGTGTGAAATGGTTCTTCGCATGTTCTTGCGTTGGGGTGAAGCTAAAGGTTTTAAAGTTGAACTGATGGAAGCATCGCCTGGTGATGTTGCAGGCATTAAGTCTGCAACTATCAAATTTGATGGTGAGTTTGCCTATGGCTGGTTGAGAACTGAAACTGGTGTACATCGCTTAGTTCGCAAATCACCTTTTGACTCGGGTGGACGACGTCACACGTCATTCTGTTCAGTGTTTGTTTCTCCTGAGATTGATGATGACATTGAAATTGATATAGACCCTTCAGATTTACGCATCGATGTTTACCGTGCTTCCGGAGCCGGTGGGCAGCACGTAAATAAAACAGAATCTGCAGTACGTATCACTCACAATCCAACCAATACCGTCGTTCAGTGTCAAAACGGCCGTTCGCAGCACCAGAATAAAGCGACAGCGATGAAGCAGCTAAGGGCAAAGTTATTTGATTTAGAGTTGCAAAAGCGCAACGCTGAGAGTCAGGTAATGGAAGATAACAAATCTGATATAGGCTGGGGTAGCCAAATTCGATCCTACGTACTGGACGCATC
>CALHTA010000236.1 GCA_938038645.1 uncultured Thiotrichaceae bacterium | reverse complement strand
ATGGCGTTTGCTTGGCCTCGTGAAGGAAAGCCACCGATAGTATTTGATCAAGCATCAAGTGCCAGCGCACGTGGTGAAATTATGATTCACGAACGGGATGGTCAGCCGATACCCGATGGCTGGGCGATTGATGTTGATGGTAATCCCACTAATGATCCAACGGAAGCCTTGGCAGGAGCACAGCTTCCATTTGGCGGTTATAAAGGTGGTTCAATTGCGTTAATGGTTGAGTTGCTAGCAGGTGCTTTAATTGGGGATGTGTTTAGTTTCGAGGCGACTGCAAATGATGTCAGAGACGGTGGTCCACCAAAGCGCGGTGAGTTTATGATTGCTATCGATCCTTCTCGATGTGTAAGCGGAGGAAGTGGTCTTTCTCAGTTTGCTCATGCAGAAACGCTGTTTGCTGAAATTCTAAGCCAAGAAGGAACTAGGCTGCCTTCGGATAGACGATATAAAACAAGACTTTCTACACCCCAAGATGGAATAACGGTGCCTCAGTCTTTATATGATGAATGTGTTCAGTTATCCACTAGTTAGAAGCTAAACGATTGAAGGAGCAGCTGGTTTATGGAAGAACCAGCTGAACGATTGAGTAAACTGCTACAACAAAAAGAAAGCCCATCAATAGGCCAGCAAAAATAAAAGGCATTGCACTCTTTTTACTGAAATCTTCTTCTAAATTTTTCTTCTTTTGAACGCCGGCGAAAGCTGCCATCACGCTCTTAATTGCACTTAAGAATTCTTTCATTTTTATGCCTTAATAATTCCCTAAATGATTTGATTAAGATTTAGAGGAAAGTAGTGATCAACTAGCAGAATCACAAATAAAATCATTAGATAGTTGATTGAAAAGCCAAAGGTTTTCATTGGCAGTTCCATGTTATCTGGGTGGCGCATCATTTGGATGGCATAATAAAGAAATCCAATGCCCAGTAATATTGCACCAATGAGATAGATCAGTGATGACATCCCGATAAGATATGGCATTAGGGTCACGATGAAGAGAATGACGGTATAGAGTAAAATTTGTAAACGTGTAAATGGTAATCCGTGTGTAACCGGTAGCATTGGCACGTCTACCTTGGCATATTCTTCATGGCGGTGAATCGCTAGCGCCCAAAAGTGGGGAGGTGTCCAAATGAATACGATTAAAAACAACAGCATTGCATCCAACTCAACAGAGTTTGTAATGGCTGCCCAGCCAAGTACCGGTGGTGCAGCGCCGGCTGCTCCGCCAATGACAATGTTTTGTGGCGTTGCCCTTTTCAGGTACATCGTATAAATAACGGCATAGCCAATTAATGCAAAAAATGTCAGCACCGCCGTCAGTATATTAACCCAGATAGCCAAAATGCCTAAGCCGATTACACCAATGATGATGCCAAAAACAACAGCTTGTTTACTATTAACTTTACCCTCTGGCATGGGTCGATTTTTGGTGCGGCTCATGATGGTATCGATGCGTTGATCTACCACATGATTGAAAACCGCAGCAGAGCAAGAAGCCAGTGCAATACCAATTGATCCAAGAATCATAAGGTCAAGGGGAGGTAAGCCTTCAGTTGCTAATAGCATGCCCACGACAGCGGTTAACATGATCAATGCAACGACTTTGAGTTTACAAAGTTTCAAAAAGTCATTCAGTGTTGGGCGTGCAGTATCCATGATTTAACCGATGTGTGAGTACTTAAGAATGCGTTTGAGGTCTTTCAGCATGCGCTTTATATCAGGAGTATCGCCTGAATAATACATCATCAGGTTTCCAATAGGGTCAATTAAGTACACAGGGTTTTCATCTTGCTTGGGGAATTGAGCCATAAATGCTGATGAATCTTCACCTCTTACACCAATAACTAAGTCAGGATTGTCAAATTCAAGCTTTTCTTGGTTAGCTGGTGCTTGCGGAAAAACGGCTAGTGTTCTAATGCGGCGCATATTCTCATTAGTGACTAGCCGTAAGCGTTTTAGAAGATCTATGCGTGCGGAACATTTCTCGTCGCAGACTTCCGGTGTTAGGTATAGCAGGGTCCATTTTTCCCTAGCCGTTTTTTCAACATCTGCAGCTTGGTTGTCGACCTGTATGCCTTTAACATCAATAAGAACCGGTGGCGTTATTAACTGGCCATAGTTGACTGTGGATGACCCCATCTTTAGGTTGTCAGCGTTTAGGAACATAATTGCGCCGATAACGATAGGAGCTACAAATACGAAAATCATCATCAGTAGCGTTTTTTTGCTGGAGGACATAGCCATAATATATCTTGCCTGTGCGACACATTTTAGAGGGTGCAAATCATAACGCATGTTTCATACAATAAGGAACATACCTTACTGAATTTCGCAGTATCAAATTTTATGTATAATTTTGACGTGGTGTTTGATGGCTTAACTGACTATAGGGCTTGCTAGGACTGCAGGTATGTGTGCGTCAGAAGTCAGTTAGATTTAAATCACGGCTAAGTTCGGTGTTTTGCAATAGATATAATAAAGAATACCAATGTTGTGAATTAGTAAGGATTTAATTTGACCAGAGATAGATTGACTCATCACTTCAGTGAAGAGTTGTTTAGATGTGATTTGCTACAAGCTGGCAAGTTAGCGTCAATCTAGAAAGGTAATACATTGATTTGGGTAGATACACGATTATTTGAGTCAGTAAATACCTTGGATGTCGTTGCTATGTCATTAGTAGAGTAGAGCGGCTCAGCAGATTACCTTCGGAAAAAAAGAGGGTTATATCCAGTAAAAGCGAATTACCTCATAATAGTCTTTGATGGCCATTACTACCTGTTCGATTATGTATTTTTGGGAATATGTATTCCCCAATAGTAGTAGTTAGAATTTGTGAAACGGACTAGCAAATTTCAAAACTTGGCTGTAGACTACCGCCCAATTAAGGATGGCCTCTAGTCGTTCCCTGTGCGCGGTATAAACGCATACTTCAGTCGCTTTTGACCGTGTCGAAAGTCGCTAAAGAATTTAAGATTAAAGCTAGGGCTTTACAAATGAATATTTATTTAGAATTTACACTTAGAAACTTTCGATTCTTTTGGCCTGCGTGCAGATCAAACGTTACATCGATACTGAAGGAGGCTACATGCTGAACAATCGATTCTTCTCGACCTTGTTCAAAATCCTGACTTTGTCACTGCTTGCAGTACCAGGTTTGGCTTTTGCGGAATATGGTCTGAATTTGCCAGAAGGGGTTACCCCGATAAGCCGTGATATATACGGACTGCACATGACCATTTTCTGGGTTTGTGTCGGTATTGCGGTATTGGTATTTGGTGTGATGATCTATTCGATGATCAACCACCGTAAGTCGAAAGGTGCGGTAGCTTCTAACTTTCATGAAAGCACTACGATTGAGTTAGTTTGGACGATTGTTCCATTATTAATTCTTATCATCATTGCTGTTCCTGCGACTAGGGTTTTGATTGATCTTGAAGATACGTCAAAAGCTGATATGACCGTAAAAATCACGGGTTACCAGTGGAAGTGGCAATATGAATATATCGACGCTGAAGGAGAAGGCATTAACTTCTTTAGTAACCTAGCTCAAAAGAGTCGTGACGGTATTAAAAACGCAGCCATTCGTAGCTCAGATGAAAACTACTTACAAGACGTTGATAAGCGTCTAGTGCTTCCAGTTGATACCCGTGTTCGTTTCTTAATGACATCTAATGATGTAATCCATTCTTGGTGGATTCGTGATTTTGGTGTTAAGCAAGATGCTAATCCAGGTTTCATTAACGATGCATGGGCTTACATAGAGAAAGAGGGTGTTTACCGCGGAAAATGTACTGAGCTGTGTGGTAAAGACCACGGCTTCATGCCGATCGTGGTTGAAGTCGTATCAAAAGCTGCCTATGCGAAATGGGTTGCTGACGAGAAAGCCGCTGCAGCAGCCGCTGCCGCTTCGGGTGATCGCGAATGGAGCATGGATGAGTTAATGACTCAAGGTGCTAAAGTCTACAGCACTAACTGTGCAGCATGTCACGGTGTGACAGGTGCCGGTGTCCCAGGCGCATTCCCAGCGATGACTGGAAGCCCAATTGTTGTTGATGCAGACAAAATCCCTGCTCATATCGATATTATAATTAACGGAAAATCTGGAACGGCGATGCAAGCCTTTGGTAAGCAGCTGAGTGACAGTGATATAGCCGCCGTGGTTACTTATGAGCGTAATGCTTTTGGTAATAACACTGGTGAAATTGTTCAACCCGCAGAGATCAAATCTGCACGATAAGGAGTCAGTATCATGGCAACTACTACAACTGAAATTGAAGCCGATATTCATGCGCATGATGATCACAACCACGGGCCTGAGCCAGGGTTGATGCGTTGGGTAAAAACAACTAACCACAAAGATATCGGTTATCTGTACATGTGGTTTGCATTCTCGATGTTATTAATCGGTGGTGCGATGGCAATGGTGATTCGCCTAGAGTTATTAATGCCTGGTTTGCAATATGTGGAACCACAGTTCTTTAACCAAATGACAACCATGCATGGTTTGATTATGGTATTTGGTGCGATCATGCCGGCCTTTGTTGGTTTGGCTAACATCATGATTCCACCTATGATTGGTGGTCCTGATATGGCCCTTCCAAGAATGAATAACTGGAGCTTCTGGATCCTACCGTTTGCTGGTGCGATGCTACTGAGCACCATGTTCATGGAAGGTGGTGGACCAGCATTTGGTTGGACTTTCTACGCACCGTTGTCTACAACGTTTGCACCTGACAGTACTGATTTCTTTATCTTTGCGATTCACATGCTTGGTTTCTCATCCATCATGGGTGCAATTAACATCATCGCAACAGTAATGAATCTTCGTGCTTCTGGTATGAAGCTTATGGATATGCCTTTGTTCGTATGGACTTGGTTTATCACTGCATTCCTACTGATCGCTGCAATGCCTGTATTGGCCGGCGCGGTAACTATGATGCTGACTGACCGTAACTTCGGTACAAGTTTCTTTGATGCTGCGGGTGGTGGTGATCCTGTTATGTTCCAGCATATCTTCTGGTTCTTTGGTCACCCTGAAGTTTACATCATGATTCTTCCGGCATTTGGTATTGTCTCTCAGATCATTCCAACGTTTGCTCGTAAGCCTCTATTTGGTTACAGCTCAATGGTTTATGCAACGGCATCGATTGCTATTCTGTCATTCGTTGTTTGGGCTCATCACATGTTCCTAACGGGTATGCCAGTAGCGGGTCAGATGTACTTTATGTATGCGACAATTCTGATCTCTGTACCAACAGGTGTTAAAGTATTTAACTGGGTAACAACCATGTGGAGAGGCTCGATGAGCTTTGAGATTCCAATGATGTGGGCAGTTGCTTTCGTAATCTTGTTCACTATTGGTGGTTTATCAGGTCTTATGCTAGGGATCGTACCTGCGGATATTCAGTACCACGATACCTACTTCGTTGTGGCTCACTTCCACTATGTACTAGTAACTGGAGCGTTATTCTCGATTATCGCTGGTGTTTTCTACTGGTTGCCTAAATGGTGTGGGAACATGTTTAACGAGAAGCTAGCAACTATCCACTTCTGGTGGGCGGTCATCTCTGTAAACGTATTGTTCTTCCCTATGCACTTCTTAGGTCTAGCCGGTATGCCACGTCGTATTCCTGACTATTCTCTACAGTTTGCTGACTTCAACTGGATCGCTAGTATCGGTGGATTCGCGTTCGGCTTATCTTTCATACTACTAGCTTACATTGTTGTTGACTGCATCCGTAATGGAAAGCCAGTTAAAGAAGCTCGTGTCTGGGAAAGTGCTAAAGGTTTGGAGTGGACATTACCAACGCCTGCTCCTTACCATACTTTCACTGAAGAGCCACCACGTGAGCTGATTCTTAAAGAATCAAGCCACAGCGCTCACTGAGATTAGTAAGTATGAGTGACACGAAGCGAAAGCAGCGTGGGGCGATGGTAACCGCAGCGATAGTGGCTGCGGTTGCTATCGCTATATTTTCAATGACGTTAATCTTGTCAGGGAAGTAAATGAAAGAACCCATTGCAAAAAGCTTCTGGATCAAGCTGGTTTGTGTTCCAGTTTTGATGTTCGGTTTCGCTTTTGCGTTAGTGCCTTTGTATGACATTCTTTGTGATATTACTGGTTTTAATGGCAGAACGACTAACGAAAGCTATCAAGAAGTACGAAGTAGCTATGAAATTGATGAATCAAGGTTAGTCTCAGTGACATTTTCTGCGGCTGTTGCAGCCGGTTTTCCAGTCAGTTTCCGTCCTGAAGTCGCGAGGATGGAAGTTGTACCAGGGAAAGTGTATACCATGAATTATCTTGCTGAGAACCGTTCTAACGACGTAGTAATCGGCCAAGCGACTCCGAGTATTGCTCCTTATCAAGCAGCAACTCACTTTAAGAAATTAGAATGTTTTTGTTTTACGCGTCAGGAGTTCGCTGCGAAGCAGCCGGTTGAAATGCCTGTTCGTTTTGTCGTCGAGCCGTCATTGGACAAAAATGTCCATAACGTTACGCTTTCTTATAACTTTTTTAGAATTAAACCTGATGCTTGAGTACAACAAGACATCGAGAAATGTAGGAGCTTTCAATGCAGCAATCTAAAGATCAATATTACGTGCCAGAGGGCAGTTACTGGCCAATCGTTGGCTCTATAGGCATGGCTTTCTTATTAGGAGGCTTTGCTAGTTCACTCCACGGAAGTGGTTTAGGCGCGGGTCTTGCTGTGCTTGGATTAGTAATTGTTGTATTCATGGTGTTTGGCTGGATGGGGCAGGTTGTCAGCGAAAGCGAAGGTGGCTATTACAACCAACAAGTAGGCAAGTCATTCCGTATTGGTATGGGTTGGTTCATTTTCTCAGAAGTTATGTTCTTCGCAGCGTTCTTTGGTGCGATGTTCTATGCGAGAGAGTTTTCTATCCCTTGGTTGGCCGGTGAAGGCAATAACATGTGGACAGCTAAGCTGCTTTGGCCTGAGTTTAGTGCTAACTGGCCTTTGGTGAAAATGCCAAACCCTGAAACATTCGCGGTACCATCAGCGCTTGTTCATGCTTGGGGTATTCCAGCGATAAACACGATGCTCCTTCTTTGCAGTGGTGCAACGTTGACTTGGGCACATTGGGCTCTATACAACAAGAAGCGTGACCAATTGATCTACGGCATGATTGCAACGATTACTCTCGGTGTGATTTTCCTAGGATTCCAAGCATATGAGTACGCTCACGCTTATGGCGATCTAAACCTGAAGATGACTTCTGGTGTTTACGGAAGTACTTTCTTCTTATTAACAGGTTTCCATGGTTTCCACGTAACGTTAGGTACTGTGATGCTAATCTGCATCTTGATGCGTATCATTCGCGGACACTTCACTCCTGAAAACCATTTCGCCTTTGAAGCAGTTGCTTGGTACTGGCACTTTGTTGATGTGGTATGGCTAGGTTTGTTTATCTATGTTTACTGGTTCACGGGTTAATTTAATTCAGTAGAGGTTAGGTCAATGCTTCCAAAGATTGACCTAACTCGTAACTGAGAAGTGAGAGTAAGTTTTGATAAAAATCATAGTTATCTGTTTCTTTCTTTTCATTGTTTATAGTTTGGGTTCAGCCCTCTACTACATGATGAATGATGAGTCAGGCTCCCAAAGAATGATGAAGTCTTTAGCCAGACGAATTGCTGCATCGATAGCTTTGTTTGTATTTGTGATGTTTTCATATTGGATGGGCTGGATTCAGCCTGATGGTGTATTCGGATAAAAGGTATACAGTTAGGAAGGTTTAGGTTTAAGCCAGCACTAGTCCCTACATTGGCGTTTTTCGTTGTGTTTCCGGTTTTAATTTTGCTTGGGCTCTGGCAGTTAGATCGCGCTGATGAGAAACGTCAAATTGAGAGAGATGTTAACTCAGCTGTAGAAAAGCCAGCGGTAGTTATCAACGAAGTTAGCGGTGATTTAAAGCTTGAGGTATACCGCAAAGCTATCATTTCTGGCCAGTACGATAGTGATCATCAATTCCTTTGGGATAATAAAACTCACCAAGGAAGACCTGGATTTCATGTGCTGACGCCATTTTTGATTGATGGCCAAGCAAGCGCTGTAATAGTGAATCGAGGTTGGGTTCCTATGTTGGGAAGAAGGGATCAATTGCCTGATGTTGAGGTGACGCAAGAAACAGTTACTATTTCAGGGGTCATTAAAGATCCTTCAAATACTATACAGCTTGCTGAAAAAAGAGATTTAAGCGGCACCAAGTTCCCACATATAGTACAGGCTTTCGAGCCGAGCGATTTTGGTGCTGAATTAGGATTAACATTCTTGCCTGTCATGATTGAGTTGGCTAAGGATGAGCAACATGGCTACATCAGAGAGTGGAAGCCATATTTTGGAAAAATTGATAGACACAACGGTTATGCGCTTCAGTGGTTTTTGATGGCATTAATAACATTGTTTTTATTTGTGAAACTGAATACAAAGCGTGCAGAAGTTGAATAAGTCCGTACGTTTTTTATAAATCAAATTTTAGAATTATATAACTGGAGGCAACCATGTCTGGTTCTCATGAAAAACTACCTGGGTTCTTTTGGGTTCAACTAGTAGCTGCAGCATTTATCGGTATACTTTGGTTGTTCGCTCCGTCTGACAAGGGCTCTGGAACTGATGAGGCCAAGGTCGACCCGACTATGGCTGCGGCTCTCAAGCCAATTGGTAGCGTTGCGCTAGCTAAGCCTGTTGTTGAAGCAGGTGCTCCACGATCTGGTGATGCCATCGTTGATAAGAACTGTAAGGTTTGTCACGCGATCGGTCTTGCCAACGCACCTAAGTTGGATGCTGGTGCAAAAGCTGATTGGGAAGCGCGTTTAGCGGGTGGCTACGATGCTGTGCTTGCCAGTGCGATTAAAGGTAAAGGTGGCATGCCACCGCGAGGTGGTGATCCAACCTTAACTGATGACGAAATTTCAGCAGCGATTAAGCAGATGCTTTCTACCGTTGGAATTGAAGTGGCTGAAGCTTCTGAAGCCGCTCCTGTCAAAGTTGAGCCTGCTAAAGAAGTTGCTAAAGCTGCAGAGCCTGTTGTCGTTGAAACAGCGGCGGCAGTTCCGGCAGTAGCTGAGCCTGTCAAACTCGAGCTAACAAAGCTAGGTGAGTCGACGTATAAAAGTTCTTGTTTTGCATGCCACGACAATGGTGTTGCTAACTCGCCAAAGCTTGGTGACAAGGCGGTCTGGGCTCCAAGAATTGCAAACGGATTGGCGTCACTACATACGGGCGCAGTGAAGGGTAAAGGGGCAATGCCTGCTAAAGGCGGAAACCCATCACTTACAGATCAAGCAGTCATTGAGGCCGTTAACTTCATGGTTATTAATAGCCAGTAATACAGGTTTAGCTGGTTAGGTTTTTGACTGTTCTTTAGGTTTTTAAGCCTCCCCTAGTGGGAGGCTTTACAACTTGACCTAATTACTAACTTGGGCGACTATAGCCCAAATTTAGATCAGGCTTGATTTCTTAGCTTGATTTGCGCTTTGCTTACATGGCGAGCGCTAAGTTGCTATATAAATAGCAATACAGATTCTGAAGATTAAGGAGTTATAGAAATGGCAGACACAGGAGTTGATAAGAAGCGTAGGCGCTTTCTTATTGGTGCTACCTCAGCTGTTGGTGCGGTCGGTGTTGGTGCGATTGCAATACCTTTTATAGGTTCTCTCACCCCTAGTGCTCGTGCATTAGCGGCGGGTGCTCCTGTTGAAGTAGATATATCCAAGCTTGAGTCAGGTGCAATGATCAGTATCGAGTGGCAGGGTAAGGTGGTATTTGTAGTTAATAGAACTTCAGATATGCTATCTAAGCTACCTAGTATTGTGCCTCAGCTTAAAGACCCCAAGTCAGAGCTGTCCTTGCAGCCTGAATATGTTGATAAAGAAAGTCGTTCTCGTGAAGCAGAAATTCTTGTCATGCTTGGAAAATGTACTCACTTAGGTTGTGCCCCTCAGTATCGTCCAGAAGTGGCTCCTGCTGACCTAGGCGCAGACTGGCAGGGTGGTTTTTATTGTCCTTGTCACGGTTCACGTTTTGATTTGGCAGGTCGCGTATTTAAAGGTGCGCCTGCTGGAACGAACATGGAAATCCCACCTTACTACTTTATATCCGATTCCTTGTTACTGATCGGTGAAAATGGAGTGGCTGCATAATGAGTTTACTAAATTGGATTGATTCGCGATTTCCACTGACAGAAACGTGGAATAAACACATCGCAGAATATTATGCGCCAAAGAATTTCAATTTCTTCTACTTCTTTGGTTCACTTGCAATGTTATGCCTTGTGTTACAAATCGTAACGGGCATATTCTTAACAATGCACTACAAACCTGATGCAGAGATGGCATTTGCTTCAGTTGAGTACATCATGCGTGACGTTCCGGGCGGTTGGTTTATTCGGTACATGCATTCGACAGGTGCTTCGATGTTCTTCATCGTTATCTATCTGCATATGTTCCGTGGCTTAATTTATGGTTCCTTTAAAGGTCCGCGTGAATTAGTTTGGTTGATTGGTATGCTTATTTACTTAGCGCTAATGGCTGAAGCTTTCATGGGATATTTATTACCGTGGGGTCAGATGTCTTTCTGGGGCGCCCAAGTAATTATCAATCTCTTTAATACCATTCCCTATATTGGTGATGTTGTTTCAACCACTATTCGTGGTGACTTTGTAATATCGGATCCTACCCTTAACCGTTTCTTTGCATTCCACGTTGTGGCAGTGCCTTTGATCTTAGTTGGGTTAGTGTTTGTTCATATCGTTGCTTTGCACACGGTTGGATCAAATAACCCTGATGGCGTTGAGATCAAAAAGCTAAAAGATGAGAAGGGCATACCTTTAGACGGTATTGCTTTCCACCCTTATTACACAGTGAAAGATATTGTAGGTGTGGTTGTCTTCTTAATTGTATTCTTCTTCATTGTTTTCTTCATGCCAGAAGGCGGCGGCTACTTTATTGAGCACGCAAACTTTGAGCCTGCAAATGCACTGAAAACACCTGAGCACATTGCTCCAGTTTGGTACTTCACGCCATTCTATACTGTGCTTCGAGCAGTTCCTGATCCTTGGTATGGAACGTTGGCCATGTTTGCTGCTATTGCGGTACTGTTTGTACTGCCATGGTTAGATAAGAACCCAATTAAGTCGGTTCGTTACAGAAACAAAGCTCACTTAATTAACCTTGCTTGGTTCTCAGTCACTTTCATTGTGTTAGGTGTGTTAGGTGTCATGGCTGTAACTGACGGCTTGAAAGAGCTAGGAACGCGTGGCACGCAAATTTACTTCTTGTTCTTTGCTGTTACTTACGTTCACAGTCGTCCAAGACAAGTTAATTACTTGATGTGGTTTGTCATTCTGCTTGTTTCTGTACTTTTCTGGGACTTGTTGCGATATGACTCAAGCTTCACTGACAATCAGAGCAGTTTGTTCTGGCAAATGCTGTTAATACCAGTTGCTTATCTAGCGACAACCTTATTGCTACCACATTTTGTTGGTGCCGCTAATGAGGAAAAAGAAGTTCCAACGAGGGTAACAGGATGAAATTGAACTCATTTAAATTACTACTTGCTGCTGCTTTTTTAAGTTTAGCAGTAGCCCCAGCTGCATACAGTGCTGCTGAGAAAGAGCCGAATTTGGATGCTAACGTGGATGTTAGTGACAAGGTAAGTTTGGCTAGGGGCGCTAAGTACTATGCGAACTTCTGCATGGGTTGTCACTCTCTAGAGTTTAGCCGTTACAATCGTGTAGCGACTGACCTCGGTTTGACTGAAGCGGATATTAAGCCTTTAATCTTTACTCGCGATGATGATGACAACATTCATAAGCCTGGTGCTTTGATGGTTAACGCATTGCGCACTAAAGACGCGATTCGCTGGTTTGGTATCGCCCCGCCAGATTTGACCGTCATTGCCCGTTCAAGAGGTGGTGGTGACTGGCTTTATAGTTATTTCAAAGGTTTCTATAAAGATGATAGCCGTCCTTTCGGTGTGAATAATCTGTATTTCCCTAACGTTGGTATGCCGCATGTTCTGCAAGAACTTCAAGGCTTACAGCAGCGCGAGGTGGATGCTGATGGTAACCCTACAAGCACTTTGACTATTTTAGAGCCAGGTAAGTTGAGTGTTGGAGAGTATGATCAAGTTGCAAAAGACTTAACAAACTTCCTAGTTTATGTGGGTGAACCAGCTCAGTTACACCGTACATTTTATGGAATCTTGACGCTTTTATTCCTTTTAGTTCTCTTAGTATTATCTTATTTACTTAAGAAAGAGTTCTGGAAAGATATTCATTAATCGCGTTTTGCTGTAGTATCGCGAGGCTGCCCAATCCTAGGGCAGCCTTTTGCATTTGGATTTGGGAGAATTGAATGAGTTCAGTTTCTAACCGCCGTTCTGTTATGACGCTATTTACCTTACCTGATTGTGCTGATTGTCACAGGGTAAGAATCGTTTTAGCTGAGAAAGACATTACCGTTGATATCATCGAAATTGATCCGGACAATAAACCGGAAGACCTTGCAGAACTAAATCCATACAACACTGCGCCGACCTTAATTGATCGTGACTTAGTCTTGTATGATGCTAGAGTTATTATGGAGTACCTTGACGAGCGCTTCCCGCACCCGCCTTTGATGCCCGTTGATCCGGTTACTCGCGCTCATTCAAGATTGGCTTTGTACCGAATTGAAAAAGATTGGTACAGCTTGCTTAGAGATATGGATGGTGGCGTTCCTGAAAAGGCCGATCGTGCACGCAACATTCTTCGTTCTGGTGTGTTGTCAGCCGTTGATGTATTTGCGATCAAACCTTATTTCTTAAGTACTGAATTTTCACTCGTTGATTGTACGATTGCACCGGTGCTTTGGAGACTTCCTAAGTATGGGATTGATATGCCTGCGACTGACGTAAAACCTCTTATGCGCTATATGGACCGTGTGTTTTCACGGGAGATGTTCCAAGAGTCATTAACTGAAACGGAAAAATCTATTCGTCCATGATGACCTCAAATAGACCTTATTTGATGAGAGCCATGTACGATTGGATTCTCGATAATGAGTTAACACCTCATGTAATGATTGATGCGGAAATGCCGAACGTTGAGATTCCTCGTCAATACGTCGAGGATGGTAAAATCATATTAAATGTTGCACCACGCGCTGTTCAAGGTTTTCTTATAGATAATGATTGCCTTGCTTTTAATGCGCGCTTTGGTGGTAGGCCTTACGATATCTATGCGCCAATCAATGCTATTCGTGCGGTTTATGCCGCTGAAAATAACGAAGGCATGATGTTTGATAAATTGCCTGAAACAGACCCTGAACCACCAAAAGGTACTGATGATTCTGTCGAAGATTCGTCTGCGCCAGATAAAAGTAAGAGGCCGACACTTCGTGTTGTAAAATGATGGTTTCAATGATCGCAGCTATGTCAAAAGGTCGAGTGATTGGTCTCAACGGATCAATGCCCTGGCATCTACCTGCTGACCTAGCACACTTTAAGCGATCAACGATGGGTTGCCCTGTCATCATGGGTCGAAAGACTTACGATTCCATCGGAAAACCATTGCCTGGTAGAAAAAATATCGTGCTTTCAAGATCTAGCAGCTTAAAGTTAGCGGGATGCACTGTCGTAAGTACCTTAGATAGCGCACTATCTAAGCTTAGCGATTTTTCAGAAGTATTCATTATTGGCGGGCAGCAGTTATATCAGCAAGCTCTTCCTCTTGCCGATCGTCTATATCTGACGCATATTGATGCTGAGTTTGAAGGTGATACTTTTTTTCCTGATTATTTAGAGTTCCAATGGGAGCAACTGAGTATCGATTCGCATTTAAGCGACGCAAAAAATCCATGGCCATATCGATTCGAAATTTTAGAAAGAGTACGAATACCTAGCGAATAGGGTGACTACCAATGAGTACACTATTGATCTGCAATGTTCAGATTGTCAATGAAGGTCTGATACAAGAAGCGGATGTATTCATCAAAGATAGTCGTATTGATAGAATTGGAACGGACCTAAGTCACTTAGCTTCAGATCGTTACATAGACGGTTTAGGTAATTATTTATTACCAGGCATAATAGACACTCAATCTCGATTATCATCCTCTACCGATTCCCTGAAAAGTATTAAAATCGAATCCAAAGCAGCTGTTGCTGGAGGAATAACGAGTAGTATGCTGTTGCCTAGTCACGGTGAGCATTTACAGCAACCTTTTGTTGACCTAATCACTCAACAACGGAAAATCTCTTCATTCAATAATTTTTCGCTGTACTTTTTAGGTACACATAACAATCTTGAGGAAGTTCCATTATTAGATTCCGCTAGCTTTTGCGGTGTTTATGTTGATATGGCCAGCAGCAATGATTCCATAAGAGTTGATGATCACTCATCGTTAGAACGAATCTTTAAAGAATCTCCGTCACTCGTTGCCTTTCATGCAGAAGACGCTCCATCAATTTTTGAAAGCGAAGAGAGCTACAGGCAAATTTATGGTGATTCTGTGCCATTTCAACTTCACGGATCCATTCGTAGTGCAGAAGCCTGCTATGTAGCCGCTTCGGAAGCTTTTGATATTGCATTAAGTACCCAATCAAGAGCGCATATGCTCAATGTTTCCTCCTTAAAAGAAGTCGAGTTGTTATCCAGTGTTCGACAACAGACATCGCTAATTTCTGCTGATGTGTGTAGTCACTATTTAACCTTTTCCGATGTGGATTATGCGGACAGAGGGTCATTACTTAAATGTAGGCCGTCTATAAAAAGCGATATCGATCGGGCAGCGTTAATGCAGGGTTTGTTGGATAATGATGTCGATAGCATTAGCAGCGGCCATACTCCCATTTTTTTAGAAGACAAGCAGGGTCAGTATTTTGATGTTCCATCGGGCCTTCCCTTAGCTCAGTATACTTTCCCATCTATTCTTGAGCATTATCAAGACCAAATACTCAGCTTAGAGCAAATTGTTCAGAAGACTAGTCATTCTGTTGCAGATTGCTATGGCGTGGTGGATCGAGGTTATATACGTGAAGGCTATTGGGCTGATTTGGTATTAGTCGATCTTGAGGGGAGCTTTATCGCCAGAGACGAAGATGTTTTTTCCGAGGCTGGCTGGACCATCTTCAATGGTAATGAGTTTAGAACATCAGTGACAACAACGATTGTTAACGGCTGCGTGGTGTTTAAAGATGGTTCAATCGTAAGCGATGAGCGGCCCGGGGCATCGCTAACATTTGATCAAAGAGCTCCTTGAGTATCTCTTAAAGCTCTTAGGTAGATGTGTAACTTCACATCAAATAGGTTGCTAAAAGTGCACTCTGATAAGAGGTACTTCCTTTTAATTGCTCATATTAGTTACAATTGACCCAAATAAAAATAAGTATTGAGTGAGAAATTCGCTTTTTATATTCGAATATAGTGCTAAATAATAACGAGGCTGAGTTCGATCATGCCCATAAAAAAATCTCAGTGTGGCTTTAGTTTAATAGAAGTTTTGGTAGCAGTGCTTGTTGTTTCAATCGGCTTGGTTGGGTTAGCAGGTATGCAGCTTGTTGGCTTGAAAGGCAATCAGCAATCCTTCTCAAAAAACCAAGCGGCACATCATACACAATCACTTCTTGAGAGAATGAGAGGTAATTCAGAGGCAGTCATTAACGGTGATTACACGATTGATACCGCTGCCACCGCATTAAATTGTTCTGCCGGACAGCCAATTAACTGTACCGATGCAGCATCTAACTGCAGTGCGGCGCAAATTGCTGACTATGATATTTATCAAGCATTTTGTGGAAGCCAAAATGCTAGCTCGGGAGGAATTCGCGGCGACTTAAGCAGCTCCCAGTTGAAAATCTCTTGCAATGGAGGTTGTGCAACGGGAGATGTTTCCATTGATATTTCATGGAAAGAGCAAGCATTAGGTAAGGAGTCCACAGACAGTGGCACAGTTTCTCGGGCACTCAAAATCAACACGAGGATCAGTCCATGATTAAGGCTTCCGTAAAAAAAGGGCAGCTTGGTCTTTCTCTTGTTGAGTTGCTCGTGGTAATGATTATAGGTTTGTTCATCACTATCGGTATTTCTTCGGTATACGTGGGAAACAAGAGAAGCAGTATGACTACGAATGAACTGTCTTTGTTGCAGGCAAATGGTAGAGATGTTTTGCAGCAGCTAACGCAAGTCATTCAACATACCGGTTATAAATCAACTCGAAGCCCACTCGATCAAGATATGTTCATCCTTGGGCCTGTCACAAACTCTATGTGTGCTGATGGAAGTGACAGCGTCGCAAATACAGGTCTGTTTGATGTGACGCAAAATGACACCGGCAATGGCGATACCATCGGCGTTGTGTACTTGGGGGATAATTTACTAACAACTGATTGTACAGGGACGCAGATTCGTACCGATTGTGCACTTTCCTTAACCAATTCGGCTCCTGAAGCGGCTGCTAAAATTTATAACTATTTTAGTGCAGATACTAATGCACAGGGCGTACCAGTACTCACGTGTAGTGGCTCATTGAGCGCAGCTGCGGTTGAAGTCGCTGAGGGTGTTGAAAATCTTCAGTTTAGTTACGGTGAGGATGCCGATGGTAATGGTGTGCCAGACCGTTTCGTAAGCTCGGATGAAGTTTCAAATTGGGGAAGCATCGTTAGCATTAATGTTGCTGTTTTGGTTCGCTCTTTGCGTCCTGTTGCCCCCATTGCTTCCCAACGAGATTATCAACTGCTCGATGATGTAGTTATCACCACAAATGATAAGTTTCTGCGAGCAGTTTTTACAACAACCATACGTTTACGTAATGCGACTTCATAGGAGTCACCAGTGAGACATTCATCAATAAAAAAACAACAAGGTGTCGTGTTAATGTGGGCACTAGCGATTCTATTAGTGCTAACTATTCTTGGCGTTAGCTCAGTACAAAAAGCGAATATGGGTACTAAGATTGCCGGAAACAGCATGGCTTCAATGATGGTATTTCAAGGCGCAGAGTCTGCCTTAGGTAAGATTAGCAATAATAATTACATCAATGAAGCTTCGCAACTCGCAGCTGGGGTTAAATATGTTGTGCCTGAGGCGGCATTGCCAAACGAAGCTGTTAGTGGCGGGAATATTAAATCTGTTGGGTCCGTAATGTTCATGAGTCCTGGCCCTTGCCCAGTGACAAGTAGCGCTAATTCTACTTCAGCAAGTTGTCTCATTTATCAGCTTGAAGTTGAGTCAAGGCTAAGTGGAACTGGAGCAAGAACGGAGCATGTCCAGGGGGTTGCTATCACGGCAGCACCAGCGAATGCTTATAGTAATTAAATTTTACAATCGATAAATTATTACTCGGTAAGTGAAGTAAAAAATAAAAATAATAGGATGTTGATATGTACAATTTAAACTTTTCGAAAAAGTGGGTGAGCTCGTTACTACTCTCATTTTTGGTGGCGATATCAAGCTCTGCTACTGCTGAAGATATAGAGATTTTCGCAGGTGAGCTACCTCCATCAAAACCTAATATTATGTTCCTTCTAGATCAGTCTGGCAGTATGAACACAGCAATGGGTACTAGCGGTGATACGCGCCTAACCGCACTGCAAGGGGCGTTTAACGCGGTGGTTAGTGATCCTGAAGTTGCTGGACTCAATGTCGGTTTAATGAGCTTTAGTAATAACGGCACGTCACCGTTTCCTCATGGAGTTTCATTTCCAGCCTCGTATATCGATGATGAAGCTTTACC
>CALHTA010000235.1 GCA_938038645.1 uncultured Thiotrichaceae bacterium | reverse complement strand
CGCATTCTCCGCACCGCGTCACTATAATTGGATAGGTAGCTGGGGAATTAAGGAACATATTGCTCAAGATCCTGCGGATGCGCCAAAATATCGTGCGTTAATGTATTTTCAAAAAACTGATAAATGTTGGTGGTACGCTTGCTCACGTGCTGGCCATGTTGTCCGTAAAAGCAAACCTGACTTCAACCCAGGAACTTATACGATGAACCGCCGATTTAAGCCAGGAATACCCACGCTTAAAACTAAAGCAGCCTTTGTACGCACGGCCCAAGCTACGAAGAGGAGTTCTGTTCCCAAAATTGGAGGGTGGCATGATCCGAGTAGCGCAGAAGCTAAAGCAGTACATAGACTGTTCAATGATCCAAATGCACCCAATGCTTGGGATTTTTAATTAGTGAGTTTATTTCAGGCGCAATTTGACGAGGCAGTTTGTAAAATTGTTAGCAATATCCCTATAGGTCAAGTAATGGCCTATGGCGAGATAGCAAAAGCAGCTGGTTACCCTCGCCACGCCAGAATGGTCAGTAAAGCAATGAGTCGATCTGATAAAAAATTACCCTGGCATCGTGTGGTTAGATCAGATCGCAGCTTGGCTTTCTCTTCAGATAGCCAAGCGTTTATTACCCAAAAAGACTTACTAATGAAAGAAGGTATAGTTGTTTTAAAGGGCAAGGTAATTATTGCGGAACCAGAATCGCCTGATGATTTAGATGCACTAATTTGGGGGCCAGATTAGTAGGTATGATAAATAGAGGGTTTAGAAGCTAACTCACCAAGAATTGCCTCTAAAGTCATTCTTACATTATCGGCGGTTCTGCCTGTAAATTGAACACCAACACCTTGTGCACCTGCCGCTTGCTGAGGTGACATCCAAACAACCTTGCCAGTGACGGCAAACTTTTTTGATACTGAGGCAATTTGAACAGACAATATCACTGCATCTCCGAGGCTGAATTTTTTGTCCGTTGCAGCATACAACCCACCGCCTTTTATAAACGGCATATAGTTTGCATGAAGGGCTGTTTTGTCTTTTAAACTAACAGGTATGACATTTCTTACCGCTTGTTTTTCTTCCATCGTTTATTACGCCTGACGTTTATATTTTTTATTATTTCTGTATCAGTGTGATCTGGACTGGTTATTCCATAAAATTAACATATTCTCTGTAAACAGCAGAGGACTTAGCGACGTATGGACATGTGATTTAAGCTCAACTAAGCCATCATGTAATTCCCACAGACTGCTTATGGAGTGTTTCATTAAACGGTGAAGATGAGGACTAATCGTATCACGGGGTGCATCATCGGATTGATATTGGGACTTAATCATTGCTTGAACCCATTGCAGTTGCCAATCCAATAAATCTGCTTTAGGCGTTTTCTCCCACTTCTTAGCAACATTTGTTAGGGAATGGTTTCCACGAAGCAGCTTCAGTATATCTGTGGCAAGCTCTTTTCTCGTGGCTAACCGTTCACCCTCGTCAAGTTGCTTTGCCAGCATAGGCTTACCGCCAGCTGCAGCCAACAGTTCATCTGGGGAGTTTTCAATGGTTTGCGTACTTAGCCACTCAGTTGCTTGCTGAAGCGTCGGTTGGGGTAAGTGCAATACCTGACAGCGGCTGCGTATCGTCGGAATTAACTGAGAAGGATTAGAGCTAACCAAAATTAACACTGTCTTCTCAGGGGGTTCTTCTAAAGTTTTTAATAAGCTATTAGCCGCATTGATGTTTAAGCGCTCCACGGGGGCAATAATCACAACGCGGCTACCCTCATAGCTTCTACTTAAGTAGACAAACTCATTAAGCTTGCGAATTTGATCGACAACAATTTGCGATTTCTTTTCAGCGAGCTGTACAGCGCTAAAATCAGGGTGTGAATCCGCTTCAAACAAACTACAGCTTTTACAATCATTACAGGCTGCTTGTGTATTAACGTCTCTTTTTTCGCAAAGTAATGATTTTGCTAAGGCCCGTGCAAAATCATATTTACCGCAAAATTCAGGGCCAGCTAAAAGCAAAGCATGAGGCATATGGTTGTTTCTCCGCCCCTGAGAAAGCGTATCCCAACTACCTTGTTGCCATGAATAAATCATTCAATTCGTTTCAAAATCAATTCTTCAACAGCTCGTTCAACTTGGCCCCGAACCCCTTCCATCGTTTGGCTTGCATCTATCACACAAAACCGATTGGGTTCGACTATTGCTCTCATCAAATAACTATTGCGAATACGCTCAAAAAAATCAGACTCTTCTTGCTCAATGCGATCTGCTTCGCTTCTCGCCTTAGCTCTTGATAAACCCACACTCACCGGTAGATCAAACAAAAATGTTTTATCTGCTTTGAAGTTTCCTAAAGCCCATGCTTCCAAAGCCGCAATACGATTCACATCAATATTGCGACCACCACCTTGATAGGCAAAACTGGCATCGGTAAAGCGGTCACAAAGCACCCAATTGCCAGCATTTAAAGCAGGTAAAATTTTGTTTTGATAATGCTCTGCTCTAGATGCAAACATTAATAATAACTCTGTATCTGCATGCATTGCTGGTAAATTAGGATCTAATAAGACCGCTCTAATTTTCTCACCGACTTCAGTGCCACCAGGCTCTCTGCTGACAGTTACCTTTTTTCCTGAAGCCTCGATGATGGCTTTTGCATAGTCTAGATTGCTACTCTTGCCTGCGCCCTCTATGCCTTCGAAGGTAAGAAACAACCCACGGTTGTTACTCATTTATCACCTGTATATTTTTTGGCATTTCCACGCAGCTGGTATTTTACTACCGCCCTCTTGTGCTCTCGGTACGTATTCGAGAACTGTGAGGTTCCATCACCTCTCGCGACGAAATAAAGCGCCTTAGAAGCCTCGGGGTGTAATACCGCCTTGATTGCCTCGGCACTTGGCGTGGCGATAGGAGTAGGCGTTAGGCCCGTCCTTGTATAAGTATTGAAGGGATTATCGCGTCTCAAATCCGATTTTCTGATATTGCCTTTAAAACGCTCACCCATACCATAAATAATGGTTGGGTCGGTTTGCAGCATCATGCCTTTATTTAAACGATTATGAAAAACTTGGGCAATAAGTGGGCGCTCCTCAGGCACACCGGTTTCTTTCTCAACGATAGAGGCAAGAATGAGTGCGTCATAAGGCTTTTTTAAAGGGATTGACTTATCGCGTTCCGCCCAAGCTTTCTCAAGATACGCTTGCATTGCTTTATGGCTACGTTTTAGAAAATCTAAATCAGTCGTGCCACGTGGGTAGTTATAAGTATCCGGGAAAAACCAACCTTCTGGTTTTTTATAGGGAGAACCGATCTTATTCATAATATCGGCATAATCGTCATCAGTCAGTGTTTGAACTAGATTAGGATCATTTTTGATTTTTTTGACCAAGTCTTTGTACGTGTAACCTTCAACAATACTGCTGTTATAGCTCAAGGTTTTTCCAGAAACAAATCGGTCTAGGAGATCCTGAGCGGTCATGCCAGGATCAATAGCAAATTCACCCGCTTTGATTTTGTTTTCCTGCTTTTTGAATTTGGCTAATAATCGAAACTGCCAAGCTGGCTTAATAATATTTGCAGACTCAAGCTCGGCAGCAACTCGCTTAAAGTTGCTGCCTTTTTTTATCTCAAAAGTAGATGGCGCAGTGTCGCTCACCTGTTGCTTAGTGAACTTCTCATACTGCAAAAAACCAAACCCACCAATCCCAGCCGCTGAGAGCAACAGTAATAAAAATAAGGTAGATAAAACTGTTTTCATTGCTCAGCCCTGTGTTCAGGATCTTGTTAGGATCAAATTTTCTTGAAGATTAACGTTCCGTTTGTGCCGCCAAAACCAAATGAATTGCTCATCGCATATTCAACTGGGGCATTACGTGCAACGTTAGCGACATAATCAAGATCACATTCCGGATCCGGATTCTCTAAGTTAATCGTTGGTGGAAGGATTTGGTCACGAATGGCAAGTACACTAAATACAGCCTCAATACCTCCCGCAGCACCTAACAGGTGACCTGTCATAGATTTAGTTGAGCTAACCGCCACCTTGCTTGCGTGATTGCCCATAGCCAACTTCAGAGCCATTGTTTCAGCAACGTCACCCGCAGGTGTCGATGTCCCGTGCGCATTGATATAGTCAATATCTTCTGCATTGATACCGGCATCTTTCAATGCATTCTTCATGCAGCGCGCCGCGCCTTCACCATTCTGTGAAGGAGAAGTCATGTGATATGCATCGCTGCTCATGCCAAAACCAACCAGCTCACAATAAATTTCTGCACCACGAGCTTTGGCCGTTTCATATTCTTCCAACAATAAAACGCCTGCGCCATCTCCTAGCACAAAACCATCACGATCTTTGTCCCATGGGCGGCTCGCTGCCGCTGGGTCGTCATTTCTGGTTGACAGTGCACGTGCCGCAGCAAATCCACCGATACCCAATGGCGTAGTCGCCATTTCAGCGCCACCGGCTAGCATGACGTCCGCATCTCCATAGCTGATCATGCGTGCTGCGTCACCGATACTGTGAGTCGCTGTTGCACACGCTGAAACTGGAGACATATTGTGATTTTTTAAACCGTGCATGATAGACAGGTTTCCTGCCACCATGTTGACGATACTACTAGGCACAAAGAAAGGAGAGATTTTCCTCGCGCCACCTTTCATAAAGGCTTCGTAATTTTTCTCGATGGTACCGATACCACCAATGCCCGAGCCAACTATCACACCAATGCTTTCTGCATTCGCTTCAGTAACTTCGATGCCCGAGTCATGTAATGCATCCGTACCAGCACCAATGCCATAATGGATAAACGGATCCATTTTACGTTGATCTTTAGGTTTTATGTATTCATTAGCATCAAAATCTGTGACGTTTCCAGCGATTCTCACACTGAACTCACTAGCGTCAAATAAATCAGGACTGATAAAATCAATTCCACTTTGACCCTCCGTGATATTTTTCCACGCAGCTTCAATTTTAGAACCTACAGGTGAAACGATACCCAGACCGGTAACAACTACACGACGTTTAGACACAATGAGAAACCTTTCATTATTTTAGTAACCAAAAACTTGGTTAAGATTTTTAACAGAAATTGATATTTCTGTTCCGTCAGACTATGAAAACCGCAGCTTAAATATGGCTGCGGTTTTATAAATCCTTAATTAAGCTTGATTCGACTTAACGTAATCAATCGCTAGCTGAACTGTTGTAATTTTTTCAGCTTCTTCGTCTGGGATTTCAGTACCAAACTCTTCTTCAAGCGCCATAACGAGCTCGACAGTATCAAGTGAATCCGCGCCAAGATCATCAACGAAAGAGGCAGTATTTACTACTTCTGCTTCATCAACACCTAACTGCTCAACAACAACATCTTTAACGCGCTTTTCAATATCACTCATGATATTTTTTCCTCTAATATAAAAAACATAATATGCATACTATTATAGTATAAATCAAGTATGCGAGTATAAAGCAATTGGCATTACGCCATGTGCATACCACCGTTAATGTGCAGGGTCTCACCTGTCACATAGCTACCCATTTCTGACGCCAAAAACAATACGGCATTAGCAATGTCTTTTGGTTGACCAAGGTCACCCAATGGAATAGTTGAGGCCATTGACTGTCTTTGATCATCAGACAATGCCTTTGTCATATCCGTATCAATAAAGCCTGGAGCGACGACATTAACTGTAATGCCTCTTGACCCTACTTCACGCGCCAGCGATTTTGAGAAGCCTACGATGCCCGCTTTAGCAGCAGCATAATTACATTGTCCAGGGTTGCCCGTAGCACCAACGACCGAAGCAATTGAAATAATACGACCTGAACGTGCCTTCATCATGCCACGCATACATGCCTTACTTAAGCGAAACACAGAACTTAAATTAGTATTGATTATGTCGTCCCATTCATCGTCTTTCATACGCATTAATAAATTATCACGCGTGATGCCCGCATTGTTGACCAATATCTCAATAGTGCCAAATTCTGAGGTAATATCTTTTAATACAGAGGCGACAGAATCAGGATCAGCAACATTAAGTTTCTTACCGCACCCTTTAACGCCCGTTTCTTGAAAGTAAGCTGAAATTGCTTCAGCACCACTATCTGAAGTTGCCGTACCAATGACTGTCGCTCCTGACTGTCCTAAGGTTTCAGCAATCGACCGACCAATACCTCGACTAGCGCCTGTCACTAACACGACTTTATCGTTTAGCATAGTATCAAAATTCATAGTGTATTATTCCTGTACTGCGGCAAGTGCTTTATCGAAAGATGCGGTGTCGTGAATGGTTAAATTCCCTAGCTTGCGATTAATCCTGCGATTCAAACCAAATAAAACCTTACCAGGGCCAAATTCAATAATGGTATCCGCACCATTAGATTCGAGGGCTTGGATAGTATCAACCCATTTTACAGGACGGTAGAGCTGTTCTGCGACAGATTTTCTGCATTCTTCATCGGAATCACTAGGACTAGCACTGACATTATGAAAAACCGCTACAGTAGATTGTTGGAAAGACGCAGAATCAAGCGCGCCTGCCATCTCGACAGCAATATCTTTCAATAAAGAGCAATGTGAAGGCACACTCATCGCAAGCTTGATTGTGCGCTTAGCACCCATTTCAGCCAGCACTTCCATCGCCCGATCTACCGCTTCACTGTGGCCACCAATGACTGTTTGTTCGGGAGAATTAAAATTAACCGCTTCGACAACTTGTTCGCCTGCTGCTGACGCACAGCCTTCAATGACCTGCTCTCGGGTCAAGCCGAGAATAGCAGCCATCCCACCAACACCTTCTGGAACAGCTTGCTGCATAAGGCTTGAGCGTTTTGCCACTAGTGCAACCGCTGTTGGGAAGTCAATTGTTTCGCTAGCAACTAATGCACTATATTCGCCTAGGCTATGTCCAGCCATTGCTGAAGGAATAATACCTCCCTGTGCTTGCCATAAGCGCCAAACAGCAACGCCAGCTGTCAACATGAGGGGCTGAGTCGTTTCAGTTTGACTAAGCAGCTCTTCGGGCCCATCGGTAACAATCTTCCAAAGATCTTTAGATAAAATCTCCGAAGACTCTTGAAAAGTCTCTTTAATTGAAGGATGTGACTCTGCCAAATCATTCATCATACCCAATGATTGTGAGCCCTGCCCCGGAAATACCGCCGCAAAATTCATACTTAATTCACCTGACAAACCTTAGATTGGTGCGGATGATACAGTTGTGTCTCTCAGATATCCAACAACAGATGCTTAACTTTTAGCATTAATCACAAAAACTATGGGGAAATGGCTTGCAATTCACCAAAACAGCCCCACTTATTAGACTGCAACATAAAAATGACTTGTTTAATCAATCAGGTGGTGGATAATGCTGCGCTTAATACATTGAATCAAAATTGCGGAACATATGGCTAAAGAAGAAAATATAGAAATGGAAGGTACGGTCGTTGAGACACTGCCTAACACAACATTCAAGGTTGAACTTGAAAATGGACACGTCGTAAATGCTCACATCTCTGGAAGAATGCGTAAAAACTACATTCGTATCCTGACAGGCGACAAGGTAACTGTGCAGCTAACACCTTACGATTTGACCAAGGGTCGTATCACTTACCGTAGTAAATAATAGATTTGACCTAGCCAAGAAAACATTAGCAAAGAATCTAACAAAAAAGGCGCTGCTTAAGAAATTAAGCAGCGCCTTTTGCCGTTTCACATTTAGGTTGTGTGGATTAGGCGGCAGCTTTCTCTTTATCAAAAGCCAACTTTAATGAACCACCCTTCTCCGTCACTTTTACATTTCCTCCCTTAACTAAACGACCGAATAAGATTTCGTCAGCCAAAGGACGTTTGATGTTTTCTTGGATGACTCGCTCCATCGGCCTGGCACCCATTTTCACATCGTAGCCTTTATCAGCTAACCAACGCTTCGCTTTATCATCAACTACTAACGTAACATTTTTCTCGTTTAGTTGAATCTCTAGGCGAATTAGGAACTTATCAACGATTGACGTAATCACTGACTCAGGCAATGGATTAAACTGAACCACAGCATCCAAACGATTTCTAAATTCAGGCGTAAAGGTATTCTCAATCGCTTTCGTGGTATCAAGAGAATGATTTTGAGTCGTAAAGCCCATTGAGCTACGACTAATCGACTGAGCGCCCGCATTACTGGTCATAATCAAGATCACATTTCTGAAATCAACTTTACGACCATTGCTGTCTGTCAAGGCTCCATTATCCATCACCTGTAACAGCAGGTTGAAGACGTCTGGATGCGCTTTCTCTACTTCATCCAGAAGCAAAACAGCATGTGGGTTTTTATTAACGGCATCAGTCAGCAAGCCACCCTCGTCATAGCCGACATATCCGGGAGGCGCACCAATCAAACGAGAGACTGTATGACGCTCCATGTACTCTGACATGTCAAAGCGCAGCAAATTGATACCCAAGTGCTCGGAAAGCTGCTTAGTTACTTCTGTTTTACCAACACCGGTTGGACCCGCAAACAAGAACGAACCAATAGGCTTACCATCATCACGTAAACCTGATCGAGCCATTTTGATTGCCGTAACAATCTGTGTAATCGCTTCATCTTGACCAAATACAACCCTTTTCAAACTTGTCTCTAGCGTTTTCAGTACTTCCATATCTGAACTAGAAACAGCTTTTGGCGGTATGCGTGCAATTTTTGCAACGATCGTTTCTATATCACCAACCGAGATGGTCTTTTTACGAGAAGCCTTTGGTTGAAGTTGACGATTCGCTCCAGCTTCATCGATGATGTCGATTGCCTTATCAGGCAGACGACGATCTGTAATGTAACGAGCAGACAACTCCACTGCCGTTTCTAATGCAGGCATTGTATATTTAACGTCATGATGATCTTCGAAACGAGACTTCAGTCCTTTCAAGATTTTGATAGTCTCTGGCACAGAGGGCTCATTCACATCAATTTTTTGGAAACGGCGGGCCAAAGCACGATCCTTTTCAAAAATACTGTGATATTCCTGATAAGTCGTAGATCCCATACACTTCAATTCACCTGAGGCGAGCACTGGTTTGATCAGATTTGACGCATCCATAGTGCCGCCTGAAGTAGCGCCTGCGCCAATGATGATATGAATCTCATCAATGAATAGCACTGCATGGTCTTCATCGCGAATCTGATTTAGCACAGCCTTTAGGCGTTTCTCGAAATCACCGCGGTATTTAGTACCAGCGACTAGAGCACCTAAATCTAATGAGTAGATAGTTGCCTCTGCCAATACTTCAGGCACTTCACCATCCACAATACGTTTAGCTAAACCTTCAGCAATAGCGGTTTTACCAACTCCTGCTTCACCCACTAACAAAGGATTGTTTTTTCGTCGACGACAAAGCACTTGAACGGTTCGCTCAACTTCTTCATCACGTCCGATTAAAGGATCAATTTTACCCTCAATAGCAACCTGGTTTAAATTAGAAGCAAAACGCTCCAACGGGCTAGACTTCGACTCATCTTCAGCGAAGTCAGACTCCTCATTATTCACATCAGCACCAGACTCTTCTTCGCCACTTTCGAGCGAATCAAAGGTAATGTCCTCTTCTTTCTGAATGCCATGAGAAATATAATTAACTAAGTCAAGGCGGGACATATCTTGGCGTGCAAGGTAATAGACCGCGTGTGACTCAGTTTCCCCAAAGATAGCAACCAAAATGCTATCCCCAGTGACTTCTTCTTTAGCTGAAGCCTGTACATGATAGACAGCACGCTGTAACACTCGCTGAAAACCAATAGTTGGCCGACTTTCGCGCACATCATCTTCGACTAAAATTGGTGTGCTTTCTTCAATATGGTTACCCAACTCTTGTTGCAACAAAGGAATATTAATACCACAAGCCCGGAGAGTTTCCGACGCTGACGTATTCTTTGTCATAGCGAGCAATAGGTGTTCCACGGTTACAAACTCGTGGTGTTTTTCGTTGGCTTCCCTGAATAGGCTATTTATAGAATATTCAACTTCCGGACTTAGCATAATCTAGTCTCCCTAGGCCTCTTCCATGGTACATAGCAAAGGATGTTCCGATTGACGAGCATGCTCGTTAACCATGACAACCTTAGTCTCCGCGATTTCTCGGGTAAAGACACCGCAGACGCCTTTACCCTTCTGATGTACGTTTAACATGACTCTTGTCGATGATTCATAATCTAAGTTAAAGAACGACATCAGTACATCAACGACGAACTCCATTGGAGTGAAATCGTCGTTGATTAGTATAACGCTGTAACGCTTTGGTTCCTTAACTTCTGGGCGGGATTCCTCTACCGCCAAGCCAGAATCGTGGTCAATTTCGTGCTCGTTAGCCATTTTAATCTCCAACTCTCAAGCAATAATTACATGTTCTCAATGATTCGATCTCCAAACTCTGGAGTCGATTGTGGAATGGCATCATCCATTTCATTAGCAAAGTCGAACGTTACTGTTTTTGCAGTAATCGCACCAGAAACACCCTTAACCACAAGGTCAGCAGCTTCAAGCCAACCCATATGACGCAGCATCATTTCTGCTGAAAGTATAATCGACCCCGGATTCGCAATGTTTTTTCCTGCGATCATCGGTGCAGTTCCATGCGTCGCTTCAAACACTGCGATAGTGTCAGAAAGGTTAGCGCCTGGAGCAATACCTATACCACCGACCTGAGCAGCGAGTGCATCAGAGATGTAATCACCATTCAAGTTAAGTGTCGCGACCACAGAATAGTTTTCTGGGTAAAGTAAAATATTCTGCAAGAATGCATCAGCGATAACATCATTAACAACAATATCTTCACCAGTGTTAGGGTTTTTGAAAGACAACCACGGGCCACCGTCTAGCTCAGTTGCACCAAATTCTTTACGTGCAACATCAATTCCCCAAGCTTTAAACCCACCTTCAGTGAATTTCATGATGTTGCCTTTATGCACAATAGTAACGACCTTACGGTTGTTATCCACTGCGTACTGTAAAGCCTTACGAACTAAACGTTCTGTTCCTTCCTGAGAAACTGGCTTCACACCGATACCTGAAGTATCCGGGAAACGAATCTTAGTCACCCCCATTTCTTCTTGTAGGAACTTAATGACTTTCTTAGCTTCTGGAGATCCCATTTCCCACTCGATACCCGCATAGATATCTTCTGAATTCTCTCTAAAGATAACCATATCAGTCTCTTCAGGATTCTTTACTGGGCTAGGCGTACCTTTGTAGTAACGCACTGGACGTAAGCAAGTGTATAAATCTAAAGTCTGACGCAAAGTCACATTCAATGAACGCATACCACCGCCTACCGGAGTCGTCAGCGGACCTTTAATAGAAACAACATAGTCTTTAACCACTTCCATTGTCTCATCTGGTAACCAAACATCACCACCATATAGTGCATTGGCTTTTTCACCAGCATAAATCTCCATCCACTGAATTTCACGCTTGCCTGCATAAGCTTTCTGGACTGCCGCATCGATAACCTTTTTCATTACCGGTGTTACATCTGCGCCAATACCATCCCCTTCAACAAAAGGAATAATCGGCATATCCGGCACATTCAGGGAAAAGTCTGCATTTGTTGTAATTTTCGCACCTTTCGCAGGGACATTAATATGCTGAAAACTCATCTATAGGCTCCAAAGTCTTTGATCTGTCATTAAATTATTGTTCAGGATTTGCCACAGCTATGGCATTTGCTTGTTAGTGTAACAAATCAGCGCCCATTCAATATGAATTTCTTATCTAGCGCACTGATTTATGATTATAACGATTGTTAAAACTAATCATTTAACAAATAGCAGAATGCTTTAATATATGCGCTCATCTTAAGAATTCAATAGAGAGACCAAATGAGCTATCACGTTTTTGGCATAGGCAATGCTTTAGTAGACATGGAATACGAAGTTGAAGAAAGCTTCCTAGAAAACAATAAAATTGAAAAAGGCTTAATGACGCTGATTGATGAAGAGCAACAACAGCAATTATCTGCAGGCTTAGAATCATCTTATGGTGTAACAAAGCGCACGGGGGGTGGCTCAGCAGCGAACACCATTGTTGCGATCAGTCAACTTGGTGGAAAAGCCTTTTATGCTTGTAAAGTCGCTGATGACGAAGGCGGTGACTTCTACATGAATGACTTGCACAAAGCGGGCGTTACGACTCGCTTAGACCGCGCAAGTCATCAAGGCATCACAGGGAAATGTATGGTAATGGTGACGCCAGATGCAGAAAGAACAATGAACAGCTTTCTGGGGATAACGTCTGACTTCTCTGCTGATGAGCTTCACTTGGACGAGCTTAAAAAAGCAGAATACATTTATGCTGAAGGTTATCTAGTTACTTCTGACGTTTCTAGAAACGCGGTTGTGCAGGCGAGAAAAGTGGCTGCTGAAAATGGCATAAAAACCGCCATCACTTTTTCAGACCCGTCAATGGTGACTTACTTTAAAGATGGCGTCACTGAAATCCTAGGTGATGGCGTCGACATTCTTTTCAGTAATGAAGAGGAAGCAACAACCTACACAGGTAAAGACAACATTGAAGATGCTGTTACTGAGCTAAAGAAACTAGCAAAAACGCTAGTACTGACGCTAGGCGATAAAGGGGCAATGGTCATAACAGACAATGAGAGAGTCAGTATTGATCCGGTAAAAACAACTGCTGTTGATACTAATGGCGCAGGTGACATGTTCGCTGGATCTTTTTTATACGGCATAACTCATGGCTTCAGTCTTCAAAAATCAGGTGATTTAGCGAGCGAAGCCGCTTCTATCATTGTTTCCAGATTTGGAACAAGACTTGAAGCCGACGAACAAGCACACCTAAAAGCTAAGTACTGTTAATACAAACGGATATTGAAATGACTCGTAAAATCCTTGTTACATCAGCCCTTCCGTATGCCAATGGCCCGATTCATATTGGTCATATGGTTGAATACATTCAAACTGACATTTGGGCTCGCTTTCAGCGCCTAAGAGGCAATAGCTGCTATTACGTCTGCGCAGATGATGCGCACGGTACGCCAATAATGTTAAGGGCACAGCAAGAAGGGATTGAACCTCAAGAGTTGATTGATCAAGTCAACAAAGAGCATCGCGAGGATTTTGCGGGTTTCAATGTACAGTTTGATAATTATCATACGACTCATTCTGAAGAGAATCGGATTCTTTCTGAGGCGGTTTATCTAGCGGCTCGTGACGCTGGACACATAGATACTAAGGTCATTAAACAGGCATACGACCCTGAAGCTGAAATGTTTCTCCCGGATCGCTTTATTAAAGGTGACTGTCCAAACTGCGGCACGTCGGATCAATATGGCGACAATTGTGAAGCCTGTGGCGCAACTTACTCAACGACCGAAGTTAAAAATGCCTATTCCGTTGTTACTGGCGCAACTCCCATTGAAAAAGACAGCGAACATCACTTCTTCAAACTCGGCAACTTCACTGATTTCCTAGCCGAGTGGTTAGCCAGCGGTGCTGTACAAAAAGAAGTCGTTAATAAAATGAATGAATGGGTTGAAGATGGCCTAGCCGATTGGGACATTTCTAGGGATGCTCCTTACTGGGGCTTTAAAATTCCAGATACCGAAGATAAATATTTTTACGTTTGGCTGGATGCACCCATAGGCTACCTCGCTTCATTTAAAAACATGTGTGACCGTACCGGTGAAAGTTTTGATGATTACTGGGCGGAAGGCTCTGATGCCGAGGTTTACCATTTTATTGGAAAAGACATTGCCTATTTCCATACATTATTCTGGCCTGCTCAACTTAAAGCAGCGGGTTACCGTTTACCCACCGGGGTAAATTGTCATGGCTTCTTAAAAGTTAACGGCGAGAAAATGTCAAAGTCACGCGGCACCTTTATTCAAGCCAGAGTGTTTTTGAATCATCTACCTGCTGAACAATTACGTTATTACTTTGCGGCAAAACTAAGCAATTCAATTGATGACATAGACCTCAACTTAGAAGATTTCCAAGTTCGCTCTAACAGCGAATTGGTTGGTAAGTTGGTTAACATCGCTTCACGCTGCGCAGGCTTCGTGAACAAGCGTTTTGACAATACATTAGCTGCTGAACTTCCAGATCCTGAGCTATACGCTCAATTTAGTAAGGCGAGTGAAGAGATTGCAGAGAGCTACGAAACCCGTCAGTACAGTCGTGCAATGCGCCAAATTATGGGCTTAGCAGACCTTGCGAATCAATATATTGATAGCAACAAACCGTGGGTACTGATAAAAGACGAAGCGACTTTTGACCAAGTGCAAGGCATTTGTACACAAGGTATCAATATGTTCCGTGCATTAATTGGATATTTGAAACCTGTATTGCCTGAACTCGCGCAGAAGTCTGAAGCGTTTCTTAATGCCGGCGAGCTCAATTGGGAATCAGTACAGACACCACTTTTGAACCATCAGGTCACAAAGTTTAAACCTTTGATGACGCGCATTGAAGGTACTCAGATCGAAGCAATGCTTGAAGAAAACAACGCTGTGTTAGTAGCAATGCAAGATAAGGCCAACAAACCTAAGCTGAGTAAGCATCTTACTGATGACCCAATTAAACCTGAAATTAGCTATGAAGACTTTGATAAAATCGATTTACGCATCGCGCGAATCGACAAAGCTGAAGCAGTTAAGGGCGCTGATAAACTAATATGCCTTACCCTAGATGTTGGCGGTGAGAAAAGGCAGGTTTTTGCTGGAATAAAATCTGCCTATGAGCCTGAAGCGCTGGTTGGGAAGCTAACCGTTATGGTAGCTAACTTAGCCCCACGAAAAATGCGTTTTGGTCTTTCTGAAGGCATGGTTCTAGCAGCAGGTCCGGGCGGCAGTGATTTATTTGTGCTTCACCCTGATGATGGTGCTGATGCAGGAATGCGAGTTAAATAATCGACTAAGCATCCAAGTCCTCCAGCTTGATCGATTCAAGCGGAGGGCTCAACTCTATAAAGCGTACCAAGTCAGTTTCAAAGCGCTCTTCTAAATCACGTTTTTCAACTATATTTTCGGTAATTGCCTGTTGGTAGACATGTAAATTATCCAACATGTCTTCTATTTTCATTCCTAACTGGCGCTTATCAGCAGGATTAACCAGCCTTTCGTGACGAGCTTCTACAGCTTCTAACTTATCAGATAGCTTTTTATGACGTGCCTTAAGGACTCTTATAGAGTCATTAGCAATCTCTATTTTGTTCTTGTAGACTTTTTTAAGCTCCGCCGTGCTGCTGAACATTGAAAGGAGTTGCGCATCCCTAAGTTCACGAAGTATTTGTATTTTTCTAGCTTTTTTTAGCTCGATCTGACGAGCTTTTTCTTTTTTAAGCTCAAGCATCTGCTGCTTTCGAACTTCTGCTGATGCCACCTTCTCTTTAGTCGTACCATTTTTGTTTAATTTAGTGTGGCCATTTTGTGCGACCTGAGGCGGGATTTTGTCACCATAGTGAACTTTACCATTAGCATCCACCCACCGATATAACGCCGCTTCGACGGGGAGGCTAATGATCATCACTAATAATGGAATAAGAATAGAATATTTCATTTTATTATTTTTATTTTCTTAAAAACTAACCCTCTTAGAGGTTAGATTTCGTCAGGTGATCAAAGCGAATCAACGTTTTACGATACTTGTCCATCACGTCTTTTTTATCCGCACGATTTAATGAAATTGCTTTTTGGTACTCTAAAAGTGTTTCTTTAGCATTTTGAATCTCGATCGAGAGGTTAGTACGATCAGAACTACCCTTGGCTTGTTTATATTTTCGATTTAAACGGCGCAACTTAACGGTTAAGCTTTCATCCCGTGCTCCAAGAATGCCGATGCTTTGGTCAATCAGAGACAATTTCTTCATGAAGAAACGACTTAGCTCTTCTCTATTTTCATAGGTGGCTAATAACTGCTTGTCTCTTCTATGCTGCTCAGCTTCAGCTTTTTTAACTTCCGTCATCTCAGCAAGGATTTCCGTTTTCTTTTCTTCTTCTTCCTGCTTCAGCTTAAGCTCCTCAGAGGAACTTACCTTCTCTGACTCTATGCCATTTTTATTAAGTGAAGTATGCCCTTTTTGGGAAATTGAAGGAGGAACTTTATCTGAAAAGGTAACTTTGCCATTAGCATCTACCCAGCGATACATCTTTGCCTCTGCGACGCTCACAGTCAGGAAAATTAACAAAGCGAATAGCTTAATTGAAGTCATGATATTAAAGGATATAATTGTTAGT
>CALHTA010000234.1 GCA_938038645.1 uncultured Thiotrichaceae bacterium | reverse complement strand
GGCGGTCATTTCAATCAATGAAATTGCAGTTTCAGGCTCACCTCTAGGTTTGATCTTTCCCGTCGAGCCTACTTCAAACGGCCCATCAATAGAAGATGACTCTGTTCCAGTATCCCAGACAGGCCAATCAGCTACTTCCTTATAAACCGAAAAGATTTGCTCCGCTGGAGCTTGGATTGTTATTGCATCTTCAAATCTCATCATTGCACCTCATAAAGTTTAACGTTGTTTACACCTGACAGATCAATAGATCCTTATACGGGATCAGCTATCTTCCAAACCAATAAAGCGCGACTTTATTTCCTCGGTTGGGATAATGCAGGTCTCCTGACGACCAAATAGTCGATAACGATTTCGCCCAAATAATTTATAAATAGCATCTCTCACTGAGCTAGGTATTATTCTAAAGACATTGAACAGATACCAAAGCCCTGTCAAATTCTTAGTGATTTCAAGCGCAGCGGTCGAAAACACGAAGCACCGGTCGTTTTTGATCAGCAAAAAAGTATCGACATCAGCATTGTAGATTTCATGCTTTACCATCAACTCTTTCGCAAAATCAGTTTGCATCGGAGCGAATGCAAAGACTCCTTTAGGATCTCGTTTAATAATGAAATTAACGGCGCTGTTACAGAAATTACATACACCGTCAAAAACTACTATGTATCGGTTATCCATTTATTGCCGTAAATAAAATTGTTAATAATCACTAAATTTGATTTAGCCCCTAATGCTTGTAGTATCTGAGTTATCAATCTCTCGCTCAGTCACTTCATAACTTCTGAAACCTCCAAATAACTAAGGCTAATAATGTCACTAATTAATAAATTCACCAAGTCCACGGCTCTGATATTAATAGCGCTAACTGCCCTTTTGAGCAGCCATTTAGCAGTCGCTGACAGCTCCGTTTGGAAGGTTGAAAAAGACGGTAAGCACGTTTATCTAGGCGGTACGATTCATGTGTTAAGCAAGGGTGATTACCCTTTCCCTAAAGAATTTGACCAAGCCTATAAAAAATCAGAAGTGATCTACTTTGAAACTGATATTCAGAAACTTAGTGATCCTGAAATAGCGAACTCGTTGACGTCGAAGCTTATGGCAAAAGAAGGCGACAAGCGAACCACTGCGCTCAAACCGGAGACCATCGCAGCGCTCAAGGCGTTCTTAAAGAAGCGCAACATACCCTTTGAAATGATGGATCAATTCAATATTAGCGGCGTGTATCTCGTTCTATTTTCCATGGAGCTGGCGAATATGGGTATGACCAATGACGGTGTCGATAAATATTACGATACGAAAGCCCGACAAGATAAAAAGACACTGGGGCAAATGGAAACGATCGAACAGCAAATGTCATTCTTTTCCAAAATTGGCCGAGGCAACGAAGATCAGCTAATTATGTATACCCTGCGTGACCTCGAAGATATGCCTAAACTGATGACCCAAATGAAAGATACTTGGCGCTCGGGAGATCGTGCAAAGTATCGCGAACTCATGCTTGAGCCTTTTGTTAGAGACTACCCGCAGACTTATAAAGCGTTACTGGTTGAGAGGAATAACAACTGGATGCCTAAGATTGAAGCGCTGTTTGATACGCCAGAAATTGAGCTGGTGTTAGTCGGTGCGCTTCACATGATTGGTAAAGATGGCTTGCTGCAACAGCTTGAGAGCAAGGGTTATATTGTTGAGCCTTTTGTTGCCGCTCCGGGCGATTAGTTTGCTCAACGGGCTTCATGCCGTTCCGGCTAAAGGCGCCCTTATGAGTAAACTAAGCGCCCTATGCTGTGATGTTTTTACGGGAAGATGGCATGTAGGACGGCAGAATCATTCAATCTAGGGTAGCAGCTGAGGATGAGGGGCATTATGCGCAGCGCCTTTAGGATCGTAGATCCGTGAAGCGTAGCAGGATGCACCACATCCTCAGCTGCGAATCAGCCCATCAGAGTATTTCAAAACTACCAAGTAGATCCTAAAGCCACTTTTATTGCTTCGCCGTTAACTCCACTGGACTCTTCCGAAGCTAAAAACGCTATTACCTCAGCTACTTCCTCTGGAGTGACCACTCGACCTGCTGGATAAGATTTAGCTCGCTCTTTCCAGATATCTTCAGCCGTTACACCACGCTGTTTTGCTTCTTCCTCTGCGGAAGCTTCTGCCATTTCTGTGCGAACCCAACCTGGCAAAACTGCATTAGAAGTCACATTGTGAATACCAGTGTCTTGGGCGACTGAGCGCATCAACCCTAACAATCCATGCTTAGAAGTGGCGTAGGCACTACCTGCTTGGCTCGCTATTTCGCCTGCTGTTGAGCTAGTGTAAACAACGCGTCCATAACCCTGATCGACCATGTCTTTGGTAGCAAGCTTAGAGAGCAAATACGGTCCAGCCAAATTAATCCGCATCGTATCGTTCCAAATTTTGGAATCCTGCTCCCAGATGACTTTTTCTTGTGCGGAACCAATTCCGTGATTACACACTAAGATTTCAATAGGCCCTAAGCGCTTTCGAGTTTCTTCAATAGCCAGCTTACAACCTGCCGGCGTTCCAAGGTCAGCAACGACATAATCCAGCCCACTTGCATGCAATTGAGTTTCACTTCGAGCGACCGCCATTACCTTTGCGCCGCGTGATTCTAGTAATTTTGCGGTGACTAAACCTATACCGCGGCCTGCACCGGTTACTATGGTGACTCTTCCATTG
>CALHTA010000233.1 GCA_938038645.1 uncultured Thiotrichaceae bacterium | reverse complement strand
AAATGGATTGTGTTCCAACGCCTTATGTTGAAGCTTTAGAAAGGACAGAAGTGCTTGAAACTTTTGAGCCGCCGAATAAAACGGGCAAGTTTGTTAAGCACCAAGAGCGCTGGCCTAAAGCTATGCACCCGCTACTGATTAAGTATGAAGGGATGTGTCAAAAAACGGTGATGTGGCTGTGGAATCGCTCATTATTAAACCCTTGGTTGGGCTAGCGCTTTAAAGGCTAAACAAGACTTCGTTAAGGATAATGAGTTTTGTGCCGCCGCTAATCTTTAATTAAACTAACTGGCTAAACTATAGGGGCAAAGCGCTTTGTTAAAAATACTGCTGTGGAAAATAGGGTTCGAGTGGGCCAATCTCATGCGAATTTTGAACCCGCAGGACGACAAGCGAATCTACTACTTTGCTTTTGGTGCAAACCTTTGTCCTGAGATTTTAGAGCAGCGCCGTATGACCATTTACGAAACGATTGACTACATTCTTGAGGATGCTGATTTGCGTTTCACACAGAGTGGTTTCATGAAAGACCATGCCTACGCATCGGCTGACGCAGCAGTGGGCAAGAAGGTATATGGCAAGCTCTATCTCATCAAACAATCCGATGCGAAGCGGATGGACTATTTTGAAGGAACCCCGTTTCTAGGTGTACATGACAAAATTTTCAACGAATATAATGGGTCGCCTTTTTATTACTATAGAGCGGTTTCACCGACACCAAACCTCAAGCCGACTCAGGAATATTTAGATTTCATCACTAAAGCTTACCGTGAAATGGATTGTGTGCCCAAAGAATTTACGGATGCTATGGAAGCGACAGAGGTTCTAGATTACTTCGAACCAAAAGATACAACCGGAGAATTCGTAAAGAACATCAATAGTTGGCCTAAGGTTTTACATCCTCTTTTAGTCAAGTACGAGGTGGCCTGCCAAGCAGTCGTTGAGTTCTTGTGGAATCGGTCGTTAGTGGATTGGATGATTAAAACTTAAATGTAAAGAAATGGGCGTTGTCTCATCAAAATTGAATCTAGTCTGATAAACAATACGTATGGATAATATGTTGATTGGTGAAACCCTGTATTGAAGTCTTCCCATCTCTCCTTGTGATGCAGGAAATTAGCCGGTCAATGTTACTCCAGAAGTCTGATTGAGTCCCCTACGATTCACCAGACGGTTTTACGGTCAGCCTCCTAGGGCTGGCCGTTTTTGTTTCTGGTGTTTATAACGCCTAAACTTAGACCCTTTTTGCAAATTTTTAAGAATTTTTTCCCCGCTAAGTGCTTAATTTTAAAGCCTCAAGTTAATTTTCTCTCGACCGTTAATCACCTTTTTTAAAATAAAAATGATCTAAGATAAAAAGTGCCGCGTATAACATTTTGACTATCACATGATGTCCTTAACTATTAACTAAGAGATTGATTATTATGAAAAAATCTATGAATTCAGCACTTTTGGCCGGCGCAGCTTTAGCCGTTTTAACTTCAGTATCAACGGCTAAGCCAAACGATCAATTACGAATTTCTGCTGACGCTTCAGACAGTGTAAAAAAGAGTTTTAATGCATGGGTTGCTGGTGAAGCAATTTCAGGTCGTAAAGACAAATGTTTTGGTATTGCACTCTCTGCTGAAAACGATTGTGCAGCAGGTGCTGGAACAAGTTGTCAGGGTACTTCTACAGTTGATTTCCAGGGTAATGCATGGACTTATGCACCTAAAGGTAGCTGTGAGCACATCGTAACGCCAGAAGGTCCTGCTTCTAAGACTGCACTAGATCGTAACCTACCTGCATAATGAAAAGTCAAAAGGTCCAATTTGATTCGAAACAGTCAACACTGTCAGGCGCTGGGGTAAATTTGAAACCCCAGCACTATGAGGAGGCACTCTCATTAGCTGATTCAAGTGCTCAAACCAAGGCAACACCAGGGCTTTGGTTTGAGGTACACACTGAGAACTATTTCGTAAGAGGCGGACCAAGACTGCATTATTTACAAGCGATCGCAAACAATTTCCCCTTAAGCTTCCATGGCGTTGGTGGGTCACTCGGTTCATTTACCGAAAAGCCTGCTGATATGACGACGCGTCATTTGTCACAAGTGGCAGGCCTAGTGAAGCGTTTTAATCCGGTAATGGTTTCAGAGCATGCGACTTGGTCTACCAGCCAGCATGCTTACTTTGCCGATTTAATGCCTTTACCTAGAACAGAGCAAGCATTGACTTGTCTTTGTGAAGGGATTGATCGTTATCAAGAAGCAATAGGGCGATCAATTCTGATTGAAAATCCAACTAATTATTTAGACTTTGTCTCAGAAATGGACGAAGCCGATTTTTTGATGGAAGCAGTTCGACGGACCGGTGCGGGTTTACTGTTAGATGTGAATAACCTGTACCTGAGCTACCGAAATACGGCGCTTGACCCTAAGCATTATTTAGAAGCGCTTGACCCTGCTAAAGTCGGAGAGATTCACATTGCTGGTTTCGATGTTGATCCGAATTTTCCAAATGATTTACTAATAGATAGCCACGCAGCCCCTGTTGATGAGGCTGTTTGGGAGTTGTTAGCGACGGCTCTGACGAAGCTTGGTCCTAAACCGGTTTTGTTAGAACGTGATGACAACGTTCCCTCTTTTGATGAATTAATGCAGGAGCGTAATAGGGCATATGACCTGTTAACGGCTTCTAATAATACTGAACATGAAAGTCAGTTGGCGGTTGCACATGCCTGATACTACTTTTACACACAGCGATTACCTCGACTCATTTACACAGTTTATGAAGACGGGTGAAAACGAACCGTTAGCGACTTACCTTGAGGGTGCGAGGCCAATTGGGTTCCTTAACGTTTATCGAAATGGTTACCTGAAAGCTAGTGTTGCCGGTTTAGAAAGTAATTTCCCTGCGTTAGTAACGTTCTGGGGTGAGGATTACTTCAGACAGGTTGCCAATGCTTATGTGGATTACGCACCGCCTAATTCAGCAACCCTAGTGGGTTATGGTTTTGACGCGACACATGATGAGCCAAACCCAAGCTTTTTCGAATTTATGCAAACTCAGCTTCCTGAGGTGGTTGCTCAGTTTCCATATGTGATTGATATCTGTCGATTAGAGCAGGCATGGTTGCAGGCTTTGAATGAAAGCAGCGAAGGCGTTTTAACCCTTGAAACGGTTCAAGACTTAATTGCACGAGGCGAGGACTTGGCAGAGCTACCACTTCAGCTGATCGATTCGAGTCGCGTTATTGAGCTGGATTACGATATTTTACCGCTTTGGAGCCAGCTACGCTTTGGTGAGGTTAATGAAGGCCAGCAGATTGAAGTCCAAACGAATACTGTCATCTTCTGGCAAAGAGATTTACAGGTTCAAGCTAAGCAGCTAATGGAGGCTGAGGCAGTCTTCATGAAAAGCCTTAAACAAAACGAGAGTTTTGATGCAGCGACCAGCATGGCTCTGGACATGGATGAGAATTTTGATGTTTCAACGCTATTTGCCGAGTTATTAAACGCACAGCTTCTGAAACTAGAAAACTAATTAATAAGAGTACGACTATGAATGCAATACGATCTTTTTATATCTCATTATTTGAATGGGTAAACAAATGGTTTAAACCGCTAGCGATGCTGGGTTTACGCTGGCAAATATTCAGCGTGTTTTTCTACTCGGGTTTAGCTAAGTGGAATGGTTTTTTAAAGCCTGATCCGGGCGTTTATGATCTGTTCTTATATGAGTTTTTCTGCCCTGAAGAAGTTAGACCTGGCGCGCTACAGCTGTGTGATCCCAATACGCTTGAGTATGTTGAAGGCTCAACGACTGTTGCTTACATAAAGTATTTTGCAGTAACTGCCGGCGTGCTTGAGATTGTCTTACCGCTATTGCTTATTGTGGGGCTATTCACACGTTTTGCAGCGGTAGGAATCTTAGGAATGGTACTCTTTATTCAGCTAGCAGTGTTCCCAACAATGAGTCATTGGATCAATCCAGCGGCATGGTGGGCTGCGGTTGCAGCGGCATTAATTGTTGCGGGGCCAGGTAAGTTATCTTTAGATTACTGGTTTGGATTTGAGAAAAAACAGAACTAAGCAAGCCTGTTATTGGAGCTCATCAATTTAAGATTGGTGAGTTTCCAATAGAAAGTTGAGTTAGAAAATAGTAAAAATAAAGACCAGCACCGCACAGGTCAAATAATAACTCAAAGGAACAAACACTCTTGCAATTCGATTGAACTGCTTCACTTTTGACTCAAGCTTCGCTTCATCTAACTTATAGATAATGACACTTAGGACGATGCTGATACCTATCCACAAATAAGTGATTGTGATCAGCACGTCGAGCAATGATAAATAAGAGATTCTGGGAAGGGTGTCCGCGACAATAAAGTTGAAAGCAACAATAGTTAGTAGCGCAGTAAAAGAAATACCTAATCGATCCCCAAGTTCGTTCTGACGCATCCAGAAAACGGACCAAGATACTGTGATAATGATCAGTAACGGCAGAATAATTCGCCAGAAGTAGTATCCCCAATGCCGCTCGATATCGATAGCAAATAATGCACGTGAGAATAAGGGAGAAAACTCAGCGCCGTAGGGTTTGATGCCCGTTTCAATTTTATGTGTGAACGAATCACTGCTGAACTCCCATTCTGGCATTTTAATGAGCCCAGGGGAGAATTCAGAGATTTCGAGTTTTATCTGATCTTCAGGGCCACCGCCTATAATCAGTTTGATAGGGAGAGTCTGAGAATCAAAGGGGAACTGCCGCAAAAAGAGGTCAGTGCTTAAAGTCAGGCTAAAACGTTCTTCGTACTCGATACTGCCATCATCGTAAATACCAAGCAGCATTCCAGATCGCTCCCTAATTCCTCTGGCATTTTCAAACTCGGGCGCGGGCCACCAATCCATTTTTTCTAGTCTTAAATCAGTTGTCGCTTCGCCCCATTCACCCGTTTGATTTTTTTGATTAGCGTCGTGCCAATCCACGTACAAAATGCCCTCGACAGTAAAAGTTTCCGTTTTACTGTCAATGCGAGAAACATCAATTAGTCGAAGGCCAAGCCTAACGGTTTGGCGTTCTTGTTGATCAGTGTCACTAGCCATAGCTTGATTAGTTTGCACACTAATCAGCATGATAAAAAACAGCAAAATAGCCGTTGGAAAGTTAAGTAATGTCATATCTGGTTGGCTTTAAAGGAAAGAAATTCACATTTCCTGACTTAAAGTTCGATACCGAATCATAACCAGATATGACGTTTGAGTCATTTTTATTAAAGATTGTCATCTCCAATTCGAATCACCATCTTTCCAAAGTTCTTACCCTGCAGCATTCCCATGAAGGCTTCTGGTGCATTCTCAAGGCCATCCACAATCTGCTCTTTGTATTTCACTTTGCCTGCTTGCAACCAG
>CALHTA010000232.1 GCA_938038645.1 uncultured Thiotrichaceae bacterium | reverse complement strand
ATATCGCGCTTCCTGGCGTGATTGTTTGTCTATTACTGCATAAATACATCATTAGCAGTCCGCCTAAAACGGCAGCTATTTTGGGTGGCATAGCAGGTGCTGCATCCATTGCTTTAACTGCGGTAATGGTTAGTTTTTCATTGGCTTTGAGTGGAGATGAATTCTTCACCGCGGCTAAACTTGCCCTGTTAAGCCATATTCCTATTATGTTGGTTGAAGCGTTTGTAACCGCAGCTGCCGTTTTTCTACTGGTTAGAGTTAAGCCCGATTTCTTTACTCAAGGCGAGGGTAAATAATGGCTTCCTTGTTTGGCCAGCGAATACATTTAACGAAGATAGTTAGCGTTTTGGAGTCGGCTTGTTTACCCGTTCTTCTAATTATTCTAATTGCTTCCAACGCTTCAGCTCACAATGTTGTCTCAGGGGTTTACGCTGATGGCATGATCATTGAGGGAGAAATAGGCTATTCCAATGGCGACATGGCGGAAGCAGGCAGCCCAGTACAAGTGCTTGATGAAAACGGTGACTTGATCACTGAGCTTGTCTTAAATGAAAGCGGTGCTTTTATTTATGAAGCGAAAACTGCGACTCAGCATGTTTTCAAAGCGAATTTAAGTGCGGGCCATGTTGCAGAAATGATCGTTGAGGCTGATGAAATTCATCTTCCGATGGGGCATAACATAGCGTCAGTTGCCAAAGCTGCAGAAGCAAGCAGTAAACTAGAAAAACCAGAAAGTAGCCTTATTGTGCCTAGCGACCAACCAAATTCCACTGCTGCGACAAGCCCTGAAGCTGCAGCAAACGATCAAGCTCTAGTTGATGGTGTAACAGTTGAGCAGCTAGAAAGTATTATCCGTACCGCAGTCGCTCAGCAAATCCGCCCCTTACAAAAAGAACTAAATGCCTATAAAGAAAAAGTCATGGTGCGAGATATTGCTGGTGGCTTGGGGTTTATCTTTGGCCTATTTGGCGTAGCGGCATGGATGGCATCACGCCGCAAGCAGGGGGATGACAATGCCACAATTTCTTGAACACAGTATGACCTCTTGGCGTGGCCAAGAGGTTGAACACGCTGCTAGCATCGTTGATCAATTTGACCCTAGAGCGAGAATAATCACGGCTTTGGTTTTTGCCATTGTCATCGTGTTTTCTAAAACACTGTGGCTGCCATTCCTAGGTCTGCTTCTCGCCTTTGGTTTTGCCCTGTCAGCATCATTACACCTGAAGCGCACGATGCGCCGTGTCATTGCAATGGATATGTTTGTAGTGCTGATGATCATTATGCTGCCTTTCACTATGGACGGTACGCCGTTATTTCATGTGTTTGGTTTTGCTGCCAGCGAAGAAGGTTTTATCAAAGCGATTGGCATCGCGCTTAAAGCTAACGCGGTGGTTTTAACTTTATTAGCGTTGGTGGGAACGTTGGAAGCTAGTGTGCTTGGTCACGCTTTAGCTCGCCTCTCGGTTCCTGAAAAGCTGGTGCATCTCTTGCTGTTCACCGTGCGTTATTTAGATGTGATTAGCCGCGAATACAAATCAATGCGCAAAGCGATGAAAGCGCGTGCCTTTGTTGCTCGAAACAATTTACATACCTGGCGCTCCTTTGGGTATTTAATAGGCATGTTGCTAGTTAGAAGTCTTGAACGCTCTGAGCGGATTTATGCAGCAATGAAGTGCCGTGGCTATTGTGGAAAGCTGTATCTTTTCGATACGATGCAGTGGCAGACGCGTGACACGGCTTTAATTGCCAGCGCAGTCGTGTTTTCTGTTTTTGCTATTTTCTCTGGAGCTTATGCTACATGACAGCCTTAATTACGGCGGAGCAGGTCTCTTACAGCTATCCTCAGCAAGGCATGGTCTTGGATCAGGCTAGTCTGAGTCTTTATGCAGGTGAGAAAGTTTCGCTGGAAGGCAGTAATGGTGCAGGAAAAACCACACTATTTAACTTGTTGGTGGGCTTAAACAAACCCAAAGCCGGGAAGATCATTGCGTTCGGTAAAGAACGTTTGGTTGAAGCAGATTTTATCGAAGTGCGCTCTAGGGCGGGCTTTTTGTTTCAAGACCCTGACGATCAACTGTTTTGCCCAACGGTGCTCGAAGACGTCGCGTTTGGCCCAATGAATCAAGGGAAAACCGCTGAAGAAGCAAAAACTATTTCACTGGAAGTATTGGATTGCTTAGGCATGGCAGGCTTTGAAGAGCGAGTCACGCATCAGCTTTCAGGTGGTGAGAAGCGTCTCATAACATTGGCCTCAGTATTGGCGATGAAGCCGGAGGTGTTGCTGCTGGATGAGCCCTCTAACGCGCTCGATAAAGATGCCCGCATTCGACTAATCGAAGTATTGCAGTCGCTTTCACAGGCGATGATTATTATCTCTCATGAGCCGAGCTTCCTAGATGCCTTGGTGACGCGGCGCACACGCTTGGAGGGAGGCAAAGTCCTCGATGTCTGAGCCTAGTAAAACAACCCTCGACGACCCAACCTCACTTTCCCCGTTTAAGAACACCACTTTCCGCTATTTATTCGCAGCGCAGATCACCTCACTTATTGGTAGCGGCTTCACTCAAGTTGCCTTAGCGCTACTCGCATTTGATCTTATGGGGGCTCAGGCCGCGACGATTTTAGGCATAGTATGGTCAGTTAGGGTTTTTGCTTTTGTTATCTTTGCCCCAATTTTTGGAGGCTTAGCCCATAAATTGCCACGCAAGGAATGGCTGGTCGCGTTGGACGTGGGGCGTGCATTATTGGTGTTGAGCCTGTTCTGGATTCAAGAGCTTTGGCTGCTGTATCTGATTATTTTCTTAGTGAACGTTTTATCCTCTGGCTTC
>CALHTA010000231.1 GCA_938038645.1 uncultured Thiotrichaceae bacterium | reverse complement strand
TTCGAAATGCGTATGGTCCCCGTGTTTGGCGTCGGTCAGCACTTCGGCCAGTGGGACGTTGAATAATTGGGTATGGACTTGGGATATTTTCATGGATATTAAATTCGCTCAACCGATCTCAAATTAATTAAAACAGCTTTTCTGCCAACTGCCTACTTTTTGTCTGCGAGTTCCACTGCGTGAGTGCTAAAATAACGCAGCTCCAACACCGCTTCATCAGAATACTAGGATAGCAAATGATTGATATCAGCACCGCCAGCGTCAGTAAAGTCATCGTTCATCGCATTGGTAACAAGGCCAGAGAAGAGGGTTATCAGTTCTCCCCTGATGAGGCAGAGCGTCCTGTCACGCTTGATCAATTGTTGATAAAAAGCTATTTGGAGCCAATGGTTGATGATGCACAAGTCTATGAATTGCATCATGAATCTGATCTTGCGCTAAACACAGTGCACCATTATGCGAACGTTATTTTTAACGATAAAGATCAGTTTAAAAGCGCGACTGAGAGCATTGCTAAACACCTTTATACCGCCTCAACGCATCCGAATATTGTAGGTGGAGAATTCATCACGATCCTGTTTGAAGGCGTGCTCTCTACGAGTGGTTCGGAACGTGCTTTAGGCTGCTTTAAGATTGAAGGGCGTAGTAATTACTTAGACATTGAAGAGTCAGAAGGAACACTAAGCTTAGTTGAGCGCATCGGTATTTCTCTAGATAAAGTACAAAAAGGTGCATTGATTTTATCCGGTGGAGAAACGGTTCACGTTATCGACTCCTTAAGTAAAAAGACCAAATATTGGTTAGAGACCTTCTTAAGCGCCGTACCTGCCGGAACACCGCGGGTATCTGCAAAAGCAGCGGGCGAATTCCTCAAAGCCGTATCGGGAAAGGTCGAGTCACCTGCCGATGCAGTTGAATTTGGGCAGAAGATAGAAGAAGGAATGGCAGGGGCTGAAAGCTTGTCTCTGGGCGAACTAAAAGAAATGTCGAAGGCTTATATTAAAGAGGATGAAGCTGAAGATATTATGAAAGAAGTGCGCGGTACGACAGGGCTAGATTTGGAAGATGAAAAGCCTATCGATACCAAAGAACTTAAGCGTTACACCCGCAGTGTGATCAGACGTACAAAGATTGCCGATGGTATCAATCTCACGCTATCGGGCGGAAATACTCAAATCTCATCGGTAGACGTTGTGAAAACTGATGATGGATTGCAAGCGGTCATCGATATTTTAGTGAGCTAACGTTGACTAGCCAACACTGATTAACCCACGCTGATCAGAACAATCTTGAAACGGTTGAGTAAATTCAGTATAAAGTTTTAAGCAGTTTGCTAAGGGCAGTAATTTAGAGAGGGTAGGGCTTTAATGGGTCAACATTATTCATATAGGCGGGGTTCATCGAGAGACGATACCGCTATGTATATGCGTGATTATAATGCATCTCTAAAAATCAAAAAAATACTGGTCCGCCTATCCATGGTTCTGCTGCTTATTCTATTCTGCACCGGATTTCTTTTGACTGACTACATTGGTGAAGAGCTGGCTATGATTATGATGGTAGCCCCTGTCATCTTAATGCTGATATGGTTTTTAGTCGCCTATTTTTATAAAGGCGAGCCACCACCAACATTCGACCCCCCTATTGATATCAATGCTGAGTTTGGTAAGCAATACTTCCAACCCCCTGAAGTGATCGAAAAAGAAGAAGCACTTGCGCGAATTAGTCGCATTCCGTCAAATACTTCAATGAATGACTCAGTCATTAAAGTTATCGATTAATGGATTAAATTCCCTTTAATTTTGTATTATTTTTAATCTTTTAGATCTATTTATTAGCAATTATTGTTAATTTAACCTAAATCCAAGCAATTCCCTCAAATTGTTCTATTGTCCTATATATGTGTATATTGAGATGATAGGTATTGATAATGAGACATATCTTGCTGGGAGTAGCTCCTCTTTCCATATTTTTTGTTTTCCTCTGGAGCTCAGGCTGGATAGGTTCAAAATATGGTTTAGGCTATGCAGGAACCTTTAGTTTATTAACCTGGAGGTACGCGTTAGTAGTGTTAGTACTGCTTGTCCTTGTGACAGCCTTTAAAGCTTGGCGAAAGATGAGTTGGCCTGTTGTTGTAGGGCATCTTCTAGTCGGTATTCTCTCTCATGCGGTTTACCTTTCAACCAGTTTATCGGCAATGGATCTTGGTGTGTCTGTTGGAATGGTAGCGTTTGTCTTAGCATTACAACCCATGTTAACCGCTGTGATTTCTGCCCCTCTCACCGGTGAAGCGACTAGTCTAAGACAGTGGACAGGTTTAGTCTTAGGGCTATTAGCGGTTTTAGTTGTTGTCGGCGATCGGCTCTCATTGGGCGGGTCACCTTTCGCTTACAGTTTACTGCTCGTCTCCACCTTCGGTATTACCCTTGGAAGTTTGATTTGCCGTCGAATGGAATTGACTGCGCAAACTAACCATCAAGCAGAGATGCCAATACTGCTGATGCTGTTAATTCACTGCACGGGCGCATTGCTGTATTTAATCCCCACCGCCGCATATTTTGAAGGGTATGAAGTGGAGTGGGTGCCATCATTTATCTTCTCAATAACCTATCTTGGCTTAGTGATCTCTTTAGGTGCCTATGGGCTCATGTTTGTTTTGTTAGGCAAGATGTCCGCGACAAAAGTTTCTTCACTGCTGTACCTATCTCCTGCCGCAACCATGATCATTGCTTACTTTGCCTTTGGCGAGCAGCTAACACTAATTGATATGATTGGTTTGGCTTTAGCGGGAATAGCAGTTTGGATTGTTTCTAATGAAGGAATCAGTAAGCCTGTGAAGCTAGAGGAATTTGATTTTTCTACTGTGTCCAGCATTGAGAAGGAAGAGGTTGGTAGGAAAAACCGCCCTGAGCAAATAGCCCAAGGCGATGTCACCGTCATTAGGAATCCGAGATTCGATAATGAAAGGTTAGTGCATTAAGCAACTAGCGCCGCTTCAAGTTCGGCTTGAACGGCTGCTTTTTCGATGTCTTTGCCGATAAATACAAGGTTAGTACCGCGTGGCTCATCGGCTGTCCAAAGGCGGTCGAAATGAACATCCAACCTTTCACCAACCGCCTGCAACACTTGGCGCATCGGCTTACCGGGCAAAGCCGCAAAACCTTTAGCACGGAAAATATTATTTTCAGCAAGTAGCTTTTTAAGAATACTTTGGAGCTTATCGCCGTCCACTTCGCCGATTTTAATGACAAATGAGTCAAAGTGGTCATGTGCATGTTCATGGTGATGACCATGGTCGTGATGATGATCATGATGGTTGTGCACGTGGTTGATATGGTCTTCAGTCGCCGCTTCCATACCCATCAACATATCGCTAGCGATTTCGCCGTTGTTTACGTAAGTCACTTTGACAGAATCAGGCACCTTAGCGTTGACCCTCGCTTCAACTTGAACGCGCTCATCGTTATTTAGCAAGTCATTCTTACTGACAATAACTAAGTCAGCGGCACTTAACTGATCATCTAACAACTCTTGTAAGCTCGGGTCATGATCCAAATTCTCATCGGCCATGCGCTGTGCTTGAACTTCAGCTTCATTATCCGCAAAACGTCCCGCAGCAACCGCAGGTCCATCGATCACCGTAATCACCGCATCTACTGTGCAGTGCTGCTTTATCTCAGGCCAGTTAAACGCTTGAACCAAAGGCTTCGGTAGTGCCAAACCACTAGTCTCTATCAGGATGTGATCGATTTCGTCACGACGAGCCACCAGCTGCTGCATCACTGGTAAAAACTCTTCTTCTACTGTGCAGCAAATACAGCCATTCGCTAGCTCATAAATACCGTTTTCACCGGTTAGTGGTGCTGCTGAGGTTTCATCATCACAGTCAAGCGGGCAACTACGTAATAGATCAGCGTCGATATCCAGCTCGCCAAACTCATTAACGATAACGGCAATGCGCTTACCCGCCGCCTGTTTTAATACATTTGAAAGTAGCGTTGTTTTACCACTGCCTAGGAAACCAGTAACAATCGTGGCAGGAATTTTATTCAGTTGCATGAGATCATCAATCCTTAAGTATTAAAATCATCAGCACGAGG
>CALHTA010000230.1 GCA_938038645.1 uncultured Thiotrichaceae bacterium | reverse complement strand
TGGTGAAAATGGTAAGTAGGAATATTGAGCTGAGCTAGAATTGCTTTAGTGTGAACCGCCATCTCAACCTGACAAGCCACTGGCTCACCGAGCTCACCACGATAGCTGATTAGCATCGGTAGCGGCATACGGTAATACTGAGTCAATGTGGCCAGCGTGTTTACGGTCACACCGATTGCAGTGTTCTGCATGATGATTGCTGAGCGTTTGCCGCCCATGAAAGCACCTGCGCAAATACCCATACCTTCGTCTTCTTTGTTAGAAGGAATGTGGTAGATGTCGTCGCACGCATCGATCTTATCAATGACGCCAGCCAACTGCTTGCAGGGTACTGTGGTTACTAGTTCAACCTTGTTCTTAACAAGGTCCTGAACAATTTTATCGTCTACCGACATTCTCGCTCCTGAGTATCTCTAAATGGGTAAATAGAATTAAGTAAAACTAACCTTAATGCAAACTAAATGTATTTTAGATGATCTAAAGAATTGCTTTAGAAGTTGGATGTGAATAGAGTTGTTTCTGAATCAAAGGTTTATATAGTGATGCTGTTTAAGCAAGCGGAATGTGAAACCGAATAACCGGAGAAATTTAATGTCTATTCAGCTGTTCAGGACGCTCATTGCCATTTCAGAAAAGGGCAGCTTTGGCGCTGCTGCTAATCATATTTGTGTTTCTCAGGCGGCAATCGGCCAGCAAATGAAGCGTTTGGAAGAGACGTTGGACGTTACGCTGTTTGACCGTTCTCAACGGACTCCCCGGCTCAATCAATTGGGTAAAGCACTGGTGCCAAAAGCTCAGTTAGTCGTGCAGTCTTATGACACGATTTTAGATGACTTAATTGGCGATGCGCAGTTTATTGGCGAGCTGACATTGGGTGCCGTGCCATCCACTATTAGAGAATTAATACCAAAATCCATTAAACGGTTAATGGGGAATTATCCAGATTTGCACATACGTGTAGTGCCGGGTCTTTCTGGCGAGTTATATGATCAGGTGACTCGAGGCGCGTTAGATGCGGCGGTAATAAGCCAACCGCCAAGCATTGATAAAAACCATAGCTGGTTTCCTTTTGTAGAAGAAGAGCTGGTGCTTTTGACCTCACCTGAAGTGGTTGGAAATGATCCTTTGCAATTATTGCGGGAAATGCCCTATATCCGTCATACAAAGCGTGCAGCGATGGGGATGATTGTTGATGAGTGGCTTAATCAAAATAAAGTGAGCGTTCGCGAAGTGATGGTGATGGAGTCGACAGAAACGCTGACGAGCATGGTCGCACACAATCTAGGTATTTCAATTGTTCCGAATCTTTGCATGCCAGACCCCACGTTTGCCAAGCTTAGAAAACTACCGCTTGGCCCCAGCACCATTCCTCGTGTGTTAGGCATTTTGACTCGCTCAGACTGTTCTAAAATTCATCTGGTCAATCGACTTCAGGAGCAAATCGAGATGACACTGAAATAAAACGCGATTAGTTTCAAAATCATTCATCCAACTTGATTCACTATTTCGTAAACAATATTGAGCGGTTTAATTGCATGTCTTGCAAAATGGTAATTTTGATTTTGTCACCACAAGCGTAATACTGCTTTCTACTGTTGATAAATGACAAAGGTGATTGATATGCAGCGACGACAATTTCTGGGTCTTGTAGGTTTCCTAGCCACTCCATTTGAGTTAATGGCGGATAACAGAAAGCCGACACCTGAAGATGTTGAGGGGCCGTTTTACCCCGTTGTTGCAATTCCTATTCGAAGTAATTTGGTTCGTGTTAGTGACAAACTAGTTGGCGAGCCTATAACGCTTGCAGGACGAGTTGTAGATAGACAAGGGAACCCAGCGAGCAATGTGAAAGTTGAAATTTGGCAATGTGATGGTCAGGGTTTTTATGATCATCCTGCGCAAGATGGCTATGAGAAATTTGATGCCAACTTCGATGGTTATGGTGCTCAAGTGACAAATTCGCAGGGCTACTATAAATTTACCACGCTATTTCCTGTGCCGTATACCGGCCGCCCTCCGCACATACATGTAAAGCTTTGGCAAAACGGTGCGCCACTATTAACAACTCAACTTTATCTTGAAGGGAATACAGGCGGTGGCTGGTTTAAGTCACAGCGAGAACAGTTACAAATTGACCCGAAGCGAAATGAGCAGGGTGAATTGCAGGCAGAGTTTACGTTTGTCGTTTAATCAAATATGACGATAGCTTTCAGTAGGTGGAGTTTGCAGTAATAAGCTAGGTGAATAAGTTGCATTGACGCTGAACTATCCGTTCAGCGTCAATGCGCAAGAGATGCAAAGTTTTGTTAAGCAGCAACACCCTTTATAACCGCTTCACGAGCAGCGATAGTTTCAGCCCAGCGCATGACATTTTTATAAGACACGGTGTCTAAGAACTCCGTCGCACCTTTGTAAGTATCACCCATCGCCAAACGACCGTACCAAGCCCAGATTGCAATGTCAGCAATTGAGTAGCCGCTATCAACCATGTATTCGTGCTCAGCTAAATGCTTGTCGAGCACGTCGAGTTGACGCTTAGTTTCCATCGCGTAACGATCGATAGGATATTCCATTGGGTAAGGTGCGTAGCTGTAGAAATGACCGAAGCC
>CALHTA010000229.1 GCA_938038645.1 uncultured Thiotrichaceae bacterium | reverse complement strand
TCAGTTAGGTGTGCGTGCTGCTTTTTTGAATTCAACGTTGAGCTATGAAGAGCGGTCAAAAGTTGAATCCGATCTAAGAAATCAAAAGTTAGACTTTATCTACATCGCTCCAGAGCGATTGAGTAATGAAGGGACTTTACAGTTACTAGGACAATGTAAAATTGCTCTGTTTGCGGTAGATGAAGCTCACTGTGTATCCCAGTGGGGTCACGATTTTAGGCCAGAATATCAAAAGCTCAATATTCTAATTCATCGATTCCCCGATATCCCAAGGATTGCGTTAACGGCAACTGCTGATGAGAGGACTCGACAAGAGATTATTGAGCAGTTGCAGTTGCATCATGCCAAAATTTATATCAACAGCTTTGATCGACCTAATATCCGCTACGCATTGTCCGACGCGCAAAACCCAAGAGACCGTCTGCTACGATTTCTTAACGAAAATCATCCAAAGGATGCGGGTATTGTTTACTGTCTATCACGTAAAAAAGTGGAGGCCACGGCCGACTGGCTAAGTGGGAAAGGGAGAGAAGCACTGCCATATCATGCTGGTTTACCCGCAGAACTGCGACAGCACACTCAAGCCAGGTTTTTGCGAGAAGAAGGTATTATTATCGTTGCGACAATTGCCTTCGGTATGGGAATCGATAAGCCCGACGTAAGATTTGTTGCACATTTGAGCTTACCAAAAAACATAGAAGCCTATTACCAAGAAACAGGCCGTGCTGGACGTGACGGTCAACCCGCCAATGCGTGGATGAGTTACGGCCTTCAAGATGTCATCACTTTAAGGCAAATGATGCAAGATGGCACCGGCGCTGAGGAGTATAAACGCATTACTCAAAATAAACTCGAAGCCATGTTGGGTTTATGTGAAACCGTCAGCTGCAGAAGAAGTGCGATATTAGAATACTTCGGAGAAAAAGCGCCAGGCAAATGTGGAAACTGTGACAACTGTCTAAACCCACCTCAAACTTGGGATGCCAGCGAAGATGCTCAAAAAGCGCTATCTGCCGTTTACCGAAGTGGTCAAAGCTTCGGTGTAGCTTACGTCACCGACATTTTAGTGGGCAAAGACACCGATGTGCGTATTAAGAATAACGGTCATGACCAGCTGAAAGTCTATGGAATGGGCAAACATCACACGCAGGTAGATTGGCGCAGTATCTTCCGTCAACTCATTGCACAAGGCTATCTATTCATCAATATGGAACGATACGGGGCACTTCAGCTGACTGAAAAGTCCAGACCTTTATTGCGTGGAGAAGAAACGCTATGGGCAAGGAAGTTAGCCATACCAAAACTAGGCAAAAAAACCAGCGCCCCAAGGGCAAGAGTTACGCTACAAATAGAAGACGAAATGTTATTCGAAGCCTTGCGAGAATTACGCTCAGCGTTAGCTAAAGAGCAGGGCGTGCCACCTTATGTAATCTTCCACGATAGAACATTAGAAGAAATGGCACAATCAAGGCCACAAACTGAAGATGACTTCCGCTACCTAGGCGGAGTTGGAGAGTCAAAGCTAGAAAGATACGGAGAAGACTTCATGGCCGTAATTTCAAGATTCATTGATTAATTAGAGCTAAAGCTCAACCCAATGGAGTGCTGACAAAATTATTTTGAAGCTTCCCGTTGTGGACCTTCCAGTCAGGAAAAATGCAAGGCAGGATGATGAATAGCAGAATAAGCGCCTCCCGACGTCATCAAAACTTAAAGGCGCTTCACCGCTAACCAACGAGGCGAAGCGTTTATGCTATTAAGCATTCAGCCGGATGTTGTTATCCAGCGCCGATTGATTTATGTTGTCACGAAAAATTGAATACAGACTTATACATGTCCGAAAGCGTTCTTTATGAACCTACAATAAAGGCCATCTACCTAACTAATGTAATCTTAAAATAAATTACTCAACCTACAATCTAACAATATTGGGATAAGTTTATGAATCGCGTTTTTTGCTTTCTGTTTTTTGTAACAACAAGCTTTATTATGGTGCCCGCCGCCACCGCTAGTGAGCGTATTAAAGGGACTTTTGTGCTTACGAAAGACTGTGATGCATATCGCTCTATCAGTAAACAGACTGGCAAGACGGGTTTGAAGTCTGGAAAAAAATATCAGGTTAAACAGAAAAATAAACCATCACCAAGTCATTATCAAATTGCGATTTCTAAGAGCAAGTTGTTGTGGGTGTCGGTTGATTGTGGGACCTTAGATGGAAGTGCTACTCGCATTACTTCAAGCAGCAAGCCAAAACCAGCGCCGATAGTAAAGAAAGCGCGTAAAGCTAAAGCAAAGCACTATTTATTAGCAATGAGCTGGCAGCCGGGCTTTTGTGCAACACATGGTAGGAAAAAGGAATGTAGAAGTGCTAAACGCGGTGAATACAGTTCAAAGCATTTGTCGCTGCACGGATTGTGGCCACAACCCAAAGATAACGCTTATTGCGGCGTGAGCGATGCTGATAAAGCCATCGATAGAAGAGGGCGTTGGGATCTTTTGAAGCCTCTAAAGTTGTCCTCTAAAACCAAAAACGAGCTTAAGAAATACATGCCCGGGTTTAGTTCAAACCTCCAGCGTCATGAGTGGATCAAGCATGGCACATGTTATAGCGCCGATGCTGAGACCTATTATGCCGACTCAATTCGCTTGGCCAAAGAAATCGATAAAGGAAGTGTTGATGAGCTAATCACCTCTTTGAAAGGCAAGAAAATCACATTGAAGAAAATACGCAATGCAATGGAAGAAAGCTTCGGAAAAGGTGCGTCTAAATCAGTGGGTTTACGTTGCGATCGAAAGAACCAGTTGACGGAGCTATGGATTGGTTTGTATGGTGACCCTGCAACATCGTCTCTTGAGGAGATGTTGAAAGCAGGGAAAAAACAATATACCAATTGTAGAGGCGATTCCGGATTGGTAGCCTCTTACTAAATAAAATTTTTGTAAGGTTCCCTCGGTCGGATGGTAGCTTTTGGGCTTGCCTCCGATCAGGGTTTAGATTGATGGAAAAGTTACATCGTTTTACTCTAAAACCAGTCGTGAGGTTCCCCAATCAAGCCTCGTACGTTTAGTGTCGAATTAAGGTAATACTACCCCGTTATGGATTTTTCAAAACCCCTAAAAATTTACCCGACTGCAATGCATACTTGCGCTTATCTCCCCGGTAAAATCGCGCGTAACGCAGTAATCGATCCCGATTTTTCAATGGATATGTCCGTTTATGACTACCTCATTAAATCTGGATTTCGCCGCAGTGGAAGTCAGGTTTACCGTCCGTATTGTCAGGATTGTCAGTCTTGCATAACCACTAGAATTGAAGTGAGCGAATTTAAGCCCGACAGAAGCCAACGCCGCAATTTAAAGATGAACCAAGACCTTAAAGTAGTTTTAAATGAAGATGGCTTTAAGGCTGATTATGTGGAACTTTATGCAGACTATTTGAAAAGTCGCCATCAAGACACCGATGCCGATGGAGTTAAAGATTTTTTAACCGCTCATTGGTGTGACACGCTGTTTGTAGAGTTTTTTGATCAAGAAGCGCTGATCGGTGTAGCAGCAGTTGATCGTTTGGAATCAGGGCTTTCAGCGGTATACACCTTTTTTGACCCTATTAAAGGCAGTAAAAGAGGCCTAGGTGTATTTGCTTTGTTATGGCAAATGGATTTTGCAAAAGCGCAAAATTTAGAATACGTATATCCTGGCTATTACATTAAAGATTGTTCAAAAATGAATTATAAAACTCGTTACCAACCCCTCGAAGGTTTATCTGACGGCGTTTGGAAGCCTCTGTTGAAGCAGTAGTCTTCCAAAATTCCCGTAAGGTCGTTTGTAAGGCTAATCGTAGGGTGTTATTCGCCCTTAATTTCGTTATGATTCGCATTTGTTTTTCGGTAAAGATCAGCTTTACCGTTGGCGGGAAAATTACCCGTAATAAAGTGCGTGGAATAACGATACTATGACTGAAACGATTACAATTGCCCTCTCCAAAGGACGTATTTTCAAAGAGACGATGCCTCTGTTAAAGGCAGCCGGCATCGAAGCGCTCGATGATCCTGAAACAAGCCGAAAGCTGATTTTGGATACGACCTCTGAGCATATTAAGTTAGTGATTATTCGCGCGACTGACGTGCCGACTTACGTTGAGTATGGTGCGGCAGACTTAGGCGTTGTTGGGAAAGATGTTTTAATGGAGCATGGAGGCGATGGTCTCTACGAAATGCTTGATTTAAACATTGCCTGCTGCAAGTTAATGACGGCTGGATTGAAAGATGTACCTTTGCCTGAAGGTCAGTTAAAGGTGGCGACGAAATTTGTAAACTGCGCTCGTCGTTATTTTGCAGAGCAAGGAAGGCAGATTGAGGTTATAAAGCTTTACGGTTCAATGGAACTAGCGCCAATAGTAGGCCTAGCCGACTGTATAGTGGATGTGGTTGATACAGGAAATACTTTGAGAGCTAACGGCTTAGTGCCACAAGAGCATATGGCTGATATCAGCTCGCGCTTGGTTGTCAATAAAGCTTCAATGAAAACAAAACATAAGCAGTTGAAAAATATCATTGATAAAGTTTCGGCTGCAGTTGCTTAGGATTAAAGGGGATTTATGAAACACGTTACGGATGATCTACGCATTACCGATATGGAAAAGGTAATGGCTCCAGATGAATTGCTACGGGAATTTCCAATTACTGAAGCGGCAACCAAGACGGTTGTCAAAGCTCGGCAAGAAGCGCATCGAATTATCAAAGGTGAAGATGATCGATTGTTGGTCGTTGTAGGGCCATGCTCGATTCATGATACTAAAGCCGCTCATGAGTATGCAGATCGTCTGTCTGTTTTGCAGGAACAATTAAAAGATCAGTTACAAATAGTCATGCGTGTTTACTTCGAAAAGCCACGCACTAGTGTAGGTTGGAAGGGTTTAATTAACGATCCGGATATCTCGGGTGAGTACAACATTAATAAAGGCCTTAAGGTAGCGCGTAACTTGCTGCTGGAGCTTTCAGAGAAAGGCATGCCCGCTGCCACTGAGTTTCTAGATTTGATCTCGCCACAATACGTTGCAGATCTGATTAGTTGGGGTGCAATTGGCGCCCGTACTACTGAAAGTCAAGGCCACAGAGAGTTAGCTTCAGGTAGCTCATGTCCTATTGGCTTCAAAAACGGTACTTACGGTAATGTTGATATTGCTATCAACGCGATTAAAGCGGCCGCAAATCCTCATCACTTTTTGTCTGTGACTAAGGAAGGACATTCGGCTATCTTTACGACAGCAGGCAATGAAGATTGTCATGTGATTTTGCGCGGTGGATTACGTCCGAATTATGATTCTGTCAGTGTTGAAGATGCGTCAAATGACTTACGTAAAAATGGTCTTTCGCCATCATTGATGGTTGATTTCAGTCATGCGAACAGTCGCAAGAAGCATGAGAATCAGTTGAAGGTATCAACCACCGTCGCTAATCAAATTGCGAATGGCAGTTATGATATTAGTGGTGTCATGATCGAAAGTCATTTGGTTGCAGGTAATCAGAAAGGCGAAGGCGTTGATAAAAGCACCTTAACCTATGGTCAGAGTATCACCGATGCTTGTATTGGCTGGGATGACACGATTACAGTGCTTGAGCAGTTGGCAAGTGCGGTTGAAACGCGTCGCAACCTGTAAAGATTTTTAACAGGCTCTCAGCCTGTTTTGCTGGATAAAATTGATGGATATTAAGTGCTTAAAAAC
>CALHTA010000228.1 GCA_938038645.1 uncultured Thiotrichaceae bacterium | reverse complement strand
TCTTGCCACACAGGTCAGAGGGTCATCAGCCACTAAAACAGGGATGCCAGTTTCTTCCATCAACAGGCGATCAAGATCTCGCAATAATGCGCCACCGCCTGTTAGAACAATACCGCGATCAGCAACATCAGCCCCAAGTTCCGGAGGTGTTTGCTCTAATGCCGTTTTTACAGCACTCACAATTCCAAACAACGGTTCTTGAAGTGCTTCCAAGATTTCATTGCTGGTTAATGTAAAGCTACGCGGCACGCCTTCAGAAAGGTTACGGCCTTTAACCGTGATTTCCATCAGTTCTTTTCCTGGGTATGCGGAACCAATTTCACACTTAATCTGCTCAGCAGTTGCTTCACCGATTAGCATGCCGTAGTTACGACGGACATAACTGATTATGGCTTCATCCAAGCGGTCGCCACCAATGCGGACTGATGCCGAGTAAACAATACCTCTCAAAGACATGATGGCAACTTCAGAAGTGCCCCCACCAATATCCAGAACCATCGACCCAACCGCTTCGTCAATTGGAACACCTGCACCGATTGCTGCAGCCATTGGCTCTTCAACTAAGAAAACTTTTCTCGCGCCAGCACCCATCGCAGAATCTTTAATCGCACGGCGCTCAACTTGTGTGGCGCCACACGGTACACAAATAACGACTCTTGGGCGGGGTCTAAGAATCCGGCCGCTGTCCACTTTGCGTATAAAGTGCTGAAGCATTTTCTCTGTGTAGGTGAAGTCGGCGATTACACCATCTTTCATTGGACGAATAGCGGTGATGTTAGACGGTGTACGTCCAAGCATTTTCTTCGCTTCAATACCAACTGCTTCGATTTTCTTTGGACCTCCCGGACCTCTATCTTGCCGTATCGCTACGACAGAAGGTTCATCCAGAACAATTCCTTTTCCACGCATGTAAATGAGCGTGTTTGCAGTTCCCAAATCGATTGAAATATCGTTGGAAAAAAGGCCGGAGAAAAATTTAAACATATGAATCCATTTATAATTGTCGGGGCAAAAACAGCCGTGTCTGAGCGGTGCAAAGATTTTATTAGTTAATGTAGCAATCCATATGGTTTTGGACAACTATTTCTAGCACTATAGCCTTGCTTCTATCCGCTAATTATAACTGGATATTTCTTTATCGTTAATGAATACTTAGTGTTAAATTCATACAGAAACAACCAGACTTAAGTAATCTCTATCACTTCCTGTACTTTTTCATGAATAATCCACTACTTAGTTACAAAAGCTTCGGAGATAAAGCGAACTCTTCGTGCATCGTATTGCTGCACGGAATGTTAGGAAACATGGACAATTGGCGCAGTCAAGCAAGGCGTCTGTCCACTCATTTTCGAGTCATAACACCCGACTTAAGAAACCATGGTGACTCCCCTCACCTTCCGGGTATGCGATATCAAGATATGGCTGCTGATGTACTTGCCCTTATGGAGCATCTTGAGATTCAAAAATTCGATCTTTTAGGCCACTCTATGGGCGGTAAAGTCGCCATGGAAATTGCTTTAAGCCACTCTGAAAAAGTTCAGCGGTTAATCATCGTCGACATCGCACCAAAACCCTATTCACTTTGGCACCTCAGTCTATTTAAAGCGTTACTGTCCCTGCCTGTGGATGAGCTTACTTCTAGAAAGCAAGCTGATGAAATGCTATCGGAGCATGTTGAAGATTCTTTTGAGCGATCATTTCTACTGAAAAACCTAAAGTCCAATGATGGAAGTGGCTATTCTTGGCAGTGTAATCTTGATGAAATAACAAGGGCTTACTTGAATATTGCTAATTTCACTAGAAGTGATGAATCACCTTTCGATGGGGACACACTTTTTATTAGTGGCGAAAAGTCGCCTTATATAGACACCGAAACAGATACATCGGTCATTCAGAGATTTTTTCCGTCTGCTTCAATCCAAACAGTCCAAGAGGCGGGGCACACCCCTCATATTGAAAAAGCGGATGAGTTTTATCAAATGATGGGTGCGTTTTTAGCCTTGAACTAGACACGCTTTCAAACTAACACTTGCAGCCCACAAAGAAGCAGCTTGTCTGAAAATACCGCTCGTGCCTTGATAAGATCTCAGTTAGAGGCATAATAATTCTCAATACCCCACTATAAAAACAAAAATAAAGAGTGTCATATGAGATTATACCCAGCCACAAAGGTAGTCTTAACGATTGCAGCTCCATTTTTCTTAGCGAGCATTGCTAATGCTTTTAGCCCTGTCTTTCCAGAGACACAAACTCTTTCGAATGATCGATACGTTCAGAGTGTCTTTGAGGAGAGTGATTTTATCTTTGAGCCGAGTTTAGAGCAGGCAAATCAGTTTCAATCTACCACTGGCGCGGGCCTTTCGGATCAATTAAAAACCAGCCTTTACCAAACGGCAAAATATCTTCAGTATAAAAACCCAAATCAGCTAGTGGCAAGAAGAGGTGTAAACCTTCCTATCCGGTCACTTTATGAAACCTTAAATAGCTTATTAAGCTGGAATGGTGGGCTTGCTCCACAAGACCTGCAAAACCACTTTGAACTCTTACCCGTTGCCACGGCTGCACAACCAAATACAAAATTTACAGGCTATTACACGCCCATCATTAGAGCCCAAGCCCAGCCCGACGGAGAATTTCGTTACCCTATCTACCGATCTCCGATGGCTGCACAACTAAGACTTTTGAGTAGGGAAACTATTAGTCAGGGTGCCCTTAACAATCGTGGATTAGAAATAGCTTGGACAAATGACCCAATCGGTTTGTTCTATTTACAAATACAAGGGTCAGGAATCTTAGAGTTCGACAATGGTCAACGTGTAAACCTAAGCTATGCAGGTTCTAATGAAAAGCCTTTCAAAAGCTTGGCAAAATATATGCAGAGCATGGGTTATTTAAATGGGAATCTCGGCCGCCAAGCCATACAAGACTGGCTTGCCAGAAACCCTCAGCACTTGCAGTCCGCTATGAACAGTAATCCACGTTATGTTTACTTTGAAACCTCAACCAAGCCCTTAATAACGGCTTCTGGCTTGCCAATCGTTCCGGGTGTATCCGTTGCTGTGGACACTGATTTCATTCCATTCGGTTCGGTGTTGCTCGCAGAGGTTCCCATACTAAACACTAAAGGCCAAAAGTTAGGTTCTGAGTGGAAAATATTACTCCCACAAGATCGAGGTAATGCCATAAAAGGCCCAGCACGTATGGATATTTATACTGGAAAGGGAGAGTCTGCAAGGGTGGTTGCGAATCGTTTAACAGGGTTTGGGCAAGCCTACTTGCTCCGCAATTTAGCTAGCACCCAAATTAGCGCAAACCAAGCGACTCATCAGAATACCTTCTCTCCGTTATAAGCGATGGTTGGCCGCGGCGCACTAAGAGATTAATATGCGCCGCTTATTACTTTGATTGCTTCCTCATCTGTCAGATTCATGTATAAATTCAGTTGAAGTTTCTACAGTGCTATACTGTGAACTTATCAACCCTAGTTTTGACTAAGTTAACACCCGATCAAAGCTGAGAAGAATTAATACTTTGAAACATCACAGAGTGCCCCAAAATTTGAACCACTCAACAACCATTCTAAAAGTGTTTGCTTGCTGTTTGTTATTAAGCACAACAAACCTCTATGCGGCTGAAACATCAATTTCTCAAGATTCATTGATCAGTATTATTATTGCTGCAATGTCTGGTGCAGCCTTCGTTACCGCATTGTGGGCATTGCTTTTAGGTCGCAAGTCTATGAAAAAAGACAGAGACTTTGTAAACACCCTCAAGCACAACATCGCAAAAGATCAAAAGAAAATAGACATCTCCATGCGTGGTATAAAAACCAGTGAAGAGCGTGCGAGCAAAGTGCTAGAGAAGCTCGTTTATCAAAATAATGCCTTAATGAGCAAGCAGCACCATGCCTGGCTGAGCACGGAGAAAATTAATGAATCTGCTGAAAGAGCAGCATTTATAGAATCTGAAATTGAGCGAAAAAGTAACTCATTAGAGCGCCGGATAGAACAAACCCAAGTACGCTGGAATGAACGGCTAACTGAAACTGAAAATACCGTGATGCGCGTTGACCAAGAGTTACGTGAAGGCCTCAACCACCTTAATAGCGGAATAAAGCGCGTACAACAACAAGACGCTCACTCATACCAACTCGCACAGCACATAACAACTCAACACAATATACAACTAAGCACGCTTGAATCTAACAATGAGCTTTCTGAAAAAGTTAGAAATAGCCTTAATCAAACGCTCCAAGAGTCAACCCAGCTATTCGAGCATTTAAAAGAAAATCAGCTGAAAACAGACAAAGCTTATTCCAACTACATGG
>CALHTA010000227.1 GCA_938038645.1 uncultured Thiotrichaceae bacterium | reverse complement strand
CGTCGTTTTTAGCGGTGGGCTCTGACAGATTGAGTGACTCGGAAGGACTTCGTCAATCAAATACCACAAACCACTTTTTTGCTGCGGTGGATTTCATAATAAGAATTTCTTAAAGTCACGCCACCATCGAAAAAGTATATCCATCGCAACCCCACCCAACTTGAAAGAGCCCGTCTGGTAACGCTAATTAGGCTTCGCCACGCTGCGCGCGGAAGGCGCCTAATTAGCGCTACCAGACGGGTTCTTTCAAAGTTGGTGGGGTTGCAATGGATATACTTTTTAACTGGAGGCTTGGCTTTAAGAAATTCTTATTATGAAATCCACCGCAGCAAAAATAGTGGTTTGTGGTATTTGATTGACGAAGTCCTTCCGAGTCACTCAATCTGTCAGAGCCCACCGCTAAAAACGACGAGGCGGCGCAGTCAATCAAATACCACAAACCACGCCTCAATCAACCCTTGACCTCAACGCCGCACTAAGCAGCCGAGAGGTAATATCCACCACAGGTATCACCCGCTCATATTGCATGCGCTTCGGACCTATAACACCCAACACTCCAAGATGCTTGTCATCAATACTGTAAGGTGCCGTCACCAAACTACAATCTTCAAATACTGCCCTGCCTGACTCGCGCCCAATAAAAATCTGCACGCCCTTCGCTTGAATGCAATTATCTAATAACCTCAGCACGTCGCGCTTTTCATTGAAGGCGTTAAAGATTTGTTTCAACCTGTCCATATCCGAAAAGTCGGCATACTCCATGAGATTGGTCCGCCCAACGATCAGGCAATTATCTTCAGAAGTCTCGCCTCCCGGGTTTTCTTTAAAAGCTTGCTCACCCAGTTCAATCGCTGACAGCATCATTTGGTTGAGTGTTTCTCGATCCTTACGCATTGCTTCAAGCATGTGGGTTCTAGCTTGATGAAGGTCCATACCGGTGAGGTTTTCATTGAGATAATTACTCGCCTGCTGCAATTCGCTTGAGCTGTACTCACGGTCAGTTTGGAGGATGCGATTTTGTATCTCGTTGTCACTCATTACCAACACAACCAAAACCTGATCGGATGATAAGTGCAGAAACTCGATATGCTTGATCGCTAACGACTCAACACTCGGCATCGTTACAACACCTGCTAATTGTGTAAAGTTAGACAATAAGCTGGAGGCTGTTTGGATCAGTTCAGAATGCGTCGTGGCTCCGCCAAACTGGGTTTGCAACGCACCGATATCTTCTTGATTTAAATCTTGAACATTAACTAAGGAGTCAACGAATAAGCGATAACCTCTCGCTGTCGGCACGCGACCCGCTGAGGTGTGCGGCGCATGGATATAGCCTTTGTCCTCTAGCATCGCCATCACGTTTCTGACAGTAGCAGGGCTTACTTTCAAACCACTTCGTTTTAGCAAAGTGGTTGAACCTACAGGAGTGCCATCGACGATATAACCTTCTATAAGGACCTTGAGGAGCTGCTGAGCTCTTTCATTTAATTTGTTATTGTCAATTGCCATGAACAATACCTGTGTAACCGTCGATATAAACTTATATTACTGTATATTGGGGCGAATGGCAGTGTTACAAATAGATTTAGTGCACTTGCTTTTATGACTAAGGTTTGCCACTCTATTTGACCTACTCTGAGCTGGGATTTCTACATGCGCTCTTTCAAGCGAATTGGTTTATTTTCCAAACAAGAAGACTCGCGAATCAGCAGTACACTGGTTCAGCTTTATCAATTCTTTAGTGAGCGATCTTTCACTATTATGGTGACGCCGACAGTGGCTTCATTCTTAGATATTGAAGCACATGAAGAGGCTGAAATTGCAGACAATATCGACCTAGCTGTTGTAGTCGGTGGAGATGGGACACTATTACAAGTAGGCCGCTTGCTTGCACCAAAAAACATTCCCATTATTGGCGTTAATCTTGGTCGACTTGGCTTTTTAGTTGACATCTCTTCATCTCACCTGGATCAACAACTCCAAGAAATGCTTGAAGGCAAATTTACGGTTGAGCCAAGAACCCTGCTACAAGCTGACGTCTTTCGTGGTGATGAAAAACTAGGCTCTGAAGGTGCGCTCAACGACGTCGTGGTTCATGTGCGAAATGATGTGCGAATGATTGAGTTCGACACAAAAATTAATGGCGAGTTTGTCAATACACAACGTGCCGATGGAATGATTGTATCGACGCCTACTGGCTCTACAGCTTATTCATTATCAGCAGGCGGGCCAATTCTTCATCCCAGTCTCAATGCTGTGACAATGGTGCCCATTTGCCCTCATACCTTGAGTCATCGGCCGATCGTGGTTAGCGCAGAAAATGAAATCGAAATACTACTGTGTGAATCCCGCAATGTTGACGCACGCGTCTCGTTTGATGGTCAGGCTAATATTAATTTAAAAGCTGGCGATAGAATTGTTATTCGTCCACATGAAAATAAGCTATCGCTGATCCATCCAGAAGATTATGATTATTATCATATCTTGCGGAGCAAACTTGGCTGGAGTGCGACACCTCCATAGCTTAATAAAATTTGATCAGCGCTCCTGTATAATTGAGCACCCTAGAAAAGCAACGGTAAGACCCTTTAGACCGAGGAACAAGCATTGGCTGACGTAACCCTACTAAGAAAAGTATTGACTGAAAACAAGGTCATCGCAATGGTTGGTCTTTCTGACAAACCTCACAGACCAAGCTATTTTGTTGGTAAATACTTACAAGAACACGGCTTTCAAGTTGTTCCGGTAAACCCTGTTAAGAAAGAGATTTTGGGGGAGCAATGCTACCCAACCCTTGAAGATATCCCCTTTCAAGTGGATATGGTCGACTGCTTCCGCCGTTCTGAGTTGATTCCGCCACTAGCCCACTCCGCTGTTGCCATTGGTGCGAAGTGTTTGTGGATGCAACTGTCGGTTGTGAATGAGGAAGCAAAAGAAATCGCCGAGGCAGCGGGCTTAGATGTGGTGATGGATCGCTGCCCTAAGATTGAATATGCAAGAATCTTTGGTGGCCTGAA
>CALHTA010000226.1 GCA_938038645.1 uncultured Thiotrichaceae bacterium | reverse complement strand
GTTATCGTTAGGGGCATAAGGAATTTAATCACTTCGTCTTCTGCCCCTGAGCGTTCGATAATTAATCCATTCTCAAAAGCAATTTTAGAAATCCTTGCTGCGGTGGCAGGACTGGCACAAACAAGTCCACGCATCAGCCCTCGACCACGTTGCGCTATCAGTTGCTCAGAGTATTGAAATAGTTTTTGATCGCACCATTGGGTTAACAAAGCTGCTTTGCGATCTATCTCTAGACTGAGCTCTGGGGTTCGCCAATACTGATTTAATGCGGCAGCGGCCGTTACAAACGCGTGATTATTGCCGCGGAAGGTGCCGTTGTGTTCTGCAGGCTTCCATTGATCGATGGAGCGATTAAGCAAAACAATCGACATGGGCAGTCCGTAGCCGGAAATAGACTTGGATAAGGTGACAATATCAGGTTTGAGATTATATTTTTCAAAGCTCAAAAACGTACCAGTCCGGCCGCATCCCGCTTGTATGTCGTCGATAATTAAGAGGATGTCCCACTTTTTGCAGATCATCTGGAGCTGCTTAAGCCAAGTGGCGCTGGCAGTGTTCAAGCCGCCTTCTCCTTGAACTGTTTCAACAACGACAGCCGCTGGTGTATCTAGACCGCTTGATTTGTCCTCGAGCAGTTGTTGGAAATAGTCCATGGTATTGATAGAGCGACCAAGGTAATTATCGTAAGGAAGCGACGTAACCCCGCCTAACGGTAGCCCTGCAGCGCCTCGGTGATATGCGTTACCCGTCGCTGCTAATGCCCCCATGGAGACTCCATGAAAACCGTTGGTAAAACTCACTATATTTGTGCGACCCGTTACTTTTCTAGCCAACTTAAACGCAGCTTCAATGGCGTTAGTCCCAGTGGGGCCTGTAAATTGGACGACGTAATCTAATTGATTAGGCTTAAAGACATATTCATTGAGTGCTTCTAAGAATTGATCCTTGGCAATCGTTGTGAGATCAAGCCCAAGCGCAATTCCATTGCGACTGATGTACTCAATCAAACTTTCTTTTAAGAATGGATTATTATGGCCATAGTTTAATGCGCCGCAGCCTGCAAGAAAATCAAGATAACGAGCTCCATTATTATCCCAAATTTCAGCGCCAATGGCGCGATCAAACACACGTGGGTAAGCACGTGAATAACTTCGAACATTAGATTCAAGCAATGGATTACCTCCTTGTAAAAATTGCAAAAATAAACCTTCACAAAATATTTTAGTACACAATTTCCAAAATTAACGTGCTAATAATATTTTTCAGGCAGTTAGTTAAGCAGTATTGAGTAACAGCGCTCTCAATTGGTTTAAGCTATTCATATCAAGCTCACCGGTTAATTTCATGATCTCTACTTTTATTTTCAACAAGTCGTAATACTGCCTGATAAGCGAATTATTTAGCTCAACCTCATCATCCAGTGTTTCAAAAACATCCAGATCATCTATCTCGTCAGATGCAATGGAGGCATTGATTTCTGCTGCTTTTTTCTTAAGTGGCTTGTGTACTTTGAGCAAGGATTTATAAGAGGAAAGTGAACCAGAAAACTCAGCCGAGAGAGTTCGTATCTCACCGATGATTTCTCTTTTCTTTTGATTGGTTTCTCGCTCGGCGCTCAATAGCTCAAGTTTGGCCAGCTTGATTTCATTGTTAGTAAGCCCACCCGTGTATAAAAGCATTTCCATGTTTACACCGACTGATACATCAAAAGTTTCTTGATCAACATCGCCCTTGCTCCATTCTTTGGCGACTGATGAGGTGAAATCAAACTTAGGTGCTGTGCCCGCTCGCTTAGATAAAACGTTCTTTTGTAATGAAATTTCGTCTGACTGTAACGCCTTTAACTCTAGGTTTTGTCTCAAGGCACTGCTGATCAGACTAGAAACAGAGCCAAGCCTAATATCATTACTGGCTGTAAAGAATGATCGGCTAGGACTAATATAATCAATACTATTATTGGTTAATTGGTTGAGCCTAATTTTTGCTTTCTTCAGATTAGTTCGCTCCTCCAACACAGCAAACTGTGCGTCTTGAACTTGGCTCTCGACGTCATCCATATCAATGTCTTCCGCATCACCTGCTTTTTTCTCTTTCGCTATTTTATTTCTTAAATTGATGAACTGGAGACTTCGTTTTTGTACAGAGGCAGCAATGTCTCTTGCTGCTAGATAGTCAAGCGACGCTAATGCTAATGATTCGACTAACTCCTGCCTTGATTCAAATTGATTAATCTGGGCAGTTCTAATGTTGTTCTGAGCAGAATCAATGGAATAATCTATCGCCTTATCCCACAACGTTTTATTCAGGGTAATACTCGTTCTAGCCACGCTGCTGACTTCTTTTTCTTCAGTTTCCTCAATGAAATCCTGACTCTCTGAATAACCAAAATCAACACCCGCTTCCCATAATACCTCAGCGTTATAGGCTTGTTCTTGGATATCGCTTTCAGTCTCAGCAATGTATAAATCTACGCTACTCGTGTCGACCTCGGTGTAAGCATCTGAGGCTGCATCGAACATTGCTGCAAACGGGTCAGCATTAGCGGGCACTGCAGTGATTGAGAATATCGTAAACGCGACATAGGGCGTCAGTGATTTAAGCAGGCTCTTGGGGGCAGAGTGCTTGTTAAGTTTATTCAAAATTCAGAACCTCGACAGAGTTGATGCTAGCCACTTATGAAACCAGGAATGCACCCAGAAAAGCGCTTTTTGGATGCATTCACCTTACATTAAGCTAACTGGCTCCTTAATCTTGAACGGATTAAAGGCTGTTTTTTGGCGATTTACGCTTGTGATTACGTTTTTCACAGAGTGTAATTCGAGGCCCACTCTATTTTCATGTTAGCCACTCGCAGCACCTTTTCCGATTTTTTCTGAGGCTATAAAACCTAACTTATGTTTTTTGTGGCCTTGGGTACTGCGTGGCGTAACAAAAATATTATTGTCACCTTTGCCGTATGACACTCTTAACTGCTCATTATTAAGTTTCAAATACTCTAAAAAAGTCGTTTTGTAAGCCATATCCATTCCTCTAAATTTCGTTAAATAAGACAATCATTGCTAGAGAAAACCTGCTCTCTAGATAGGGCTCTATTGTGAGATTTGAGGAAAAAGAGGGGTAGAATAAAACGGCCAAGGCCTATGAAAAAACAGCCTAATACCGACCTTTGGTCTTAAAATTTCTCTCGACCCTCAGATCGGGTGCAAAATAGGCTTTAATAAGTCTGGTTATCAATTAAGTCATTCAAAAAATTAATCTTCCTTTATGACATAATTGAAATTGAGACTATCTGACGACAAATAATAAAACTAAATGAGCACTTCTCTAACAAGCTACTTTGGAAAATCAATTAAAAGAATGGTCATGGCAAGCTTTGTCATTGTGCTCATGCTGCCCATTGCCTTCTTCGTTTATAGCTTATTACAAAAGCCGTGGATGCAAATTGAAGATAAGATGTTAGAAAAGCATCACCTTATCTCAGCCGCACTGGTCGAGCCCTTCACAATCTTTTTCTCTTCTCGCCAAGAAGCCTTATATACCCTCGGACAAGAGCTGCTAAGCATTGAGGAAAAAAAGACATCTTCACGATTGTTTACTCAGGAAAAAACCTATCTGCGAGAGCAGAAAGTTCAAGAGATCCTAGACAAGCATTTAAAGTCTTTTGGTAATTTTGCTGCGCTTTATTACTTTAGAAGCTCAGAGTCAGACTTAGATTCTATTTCCAGTGTAAACACCGACCATAAGCAACTAGAACAGTTAGATTATTTAAATTTACCGCTTAAAGCGCTTCCTGCTATAGAAAAGAACCCCTCGGGGGAAGACTTTCTTTCACCTGCTATAAAAAGCTCAATAAACGATAAACCCGTTATCCTGATAAAACACTCCGTTATTGATAGCAATCAAGCGACAAAAGGCACCATTTACGCTGAAGTGTCGTTAGACCACATTAGAGATATCTGCTCAGGAATCCAATTCGGAGTAAAAGGACACTGCGCGGTGGTAGACACCCTGGGTCACGCTGTCGCCCACCCCAACAAAGGCTGGGTACATGAAATTAGAGACTTATCTAAGATTAGTATTGTGCAACAAATGCTGGCGGGCGAGACAGGAACCACTATATTTTATTCGCCCTTCTTAAAAGCCGACATGGTTGCTGGGTTTAGCCCAATCCCTGCGTTGGGTTGGGGAGTCATGATACCGCAGCCTAAATCGGAACTGACTGGCGTGCTGTCTGATGCGAGATTTAGCACATTCCTCTGGCTGGTTGCAGGCGTTGTATTAGCATTACTAGTATCAGTAGCGCTAGTTAGAAAAGTGACCGATCCAATAAACTTACTCATTAGCTTGACGCACAAATCCGATAAAGATTATGAGTCAGTGAATCTTGGAAAACCTCCCTCACACATACCCAATGAAATTCAACAACTATGGACGTCATTCTCAAACTTACTAACGGGCCTCCAGAATTCTAATAAAGAAATTAAACGGCTGAATATCTCACTGCAAGAGGACATACAAAAAGCAACGGCCGATCTTCAAGAAATGAACAAAAACCTCTACATCACTAGCAGTCAGGATTATTTAACCTCCATTTCAAATCGGCGTCACTTTACGCAATTTCTGGGCGAAGTTTTAAAGAATAAAGTGGGCGAAAATATCGGCATCATTATGATTGACGTTGATAAGTTCAAACACCTGAATGATCACTTCGGACATGAAGTCGGCGATCTCGCGCTTAAGCATCTTGCCGATATTCTTAAACGCTCGACACGGCCCTGTGACCTTGTTGCACGACTAGGAGGGGATGAGTTTATTGTTTATATTCAAAACCCAAGCGATAGATTACTACTCGAATACGGCGAGAAGATTCGTGAGAATGTAGAATTTAGTCCGCTTGAATTGTCCAGTAACACCCTGCCGTTCACACTCTCAGTGGGCACAGTAAATCAATTTAATAATGGCGATTTGTCGACTGCGGAACTGCTACGTCATGCTGACAAAGCGATGTATGAATCAAAAACGGCTGGGCGAAATAGAGTCTCAACTTTCCACCTGGAGAGGGAAGAAGAAAAACGAGCCTATAGAGACCAAGCTTAGTTAGTGCCCAATAACTCTAGCAAACCCGTTCGCTTCATTTTAAGCTAAAGCCTTAATTATTTATTTGGCTTTGACATGCTGCAAACCTTCAATGATCAAACACCCCATGAACATCTCATCACTGCGCTGTTGAATGACGGTGGCATCATTATTGAGCGGCTTGTTGAAGACACGGTCATTGACCAAGTCATTGCACAGTTTCGACCCCACTT
>CALHTA010000225.1 GCA_938038645.1 uncultured Thiotrichaceae bacterium | reverse complement strand
TTAGATGCTGCCAGCCGACGCAACCTTGAGCTTGAGCAAAGCTTGACAGGCGATCATAAAAACACCCTAATTTCTGTTTTGGATAACACCTCAACCAGCATGGGTGGGCGTTTACTCAGTCGCTGGCTAAATAAGCCACTGAAAGATCAAACGATACTCCGCAATCGCCACCAATCCGTTGAAACGCTTATACAAGACTACCGTTACGACTCGATACAACCACTACTTAAACAAGTCGGTGATATCGAACGCATCGTTTCGCGCATTGCTCTGGGTTCTGCAAGGCCACGTGATTTATCAACCCTGCGCCACTCATTAACCATCATTCCAGCCCTTCACCAAGAACTAGAGTCTATAGATTTTGGGCATCTTCAAGACCTAAGAATAAAGATTGACCTACACACTGATTTATTGGCTTTGCTTGAAAGTGCCATCATTGAAGAGCCTCCAGTGTTGATTCGTGACGGTGGTGTCATTGCTTCAGGCTATGACGTTGAGCTCGATGAGCTGCGCAATCTTAGTAAAAATGCTGATACCTACTTGCTTGATCTTGAAACTAGAGAACGTGAACGTACCGGCATACAAACACTGAAAGTCGCTTACAACCGAGTGCATGGTTTCTATATCGAAGTGTCTCGAACCCATTCTGCTCAAGTGCCGCCAGAGTACGTAAGACGGCAGACGCTTAAAGGCGCAGAACGCTACATTCTTCCAGAGCTTAAAGCGTTTGAAGACAAAGTCTTATCATCACGTGAGCGTGCATTGGCTAAAGAAAAAGCGTTATATGAAGCACTACTACAAACCTTAGCAGCACACCTGCAAGAACTGCGCAGTACTGCACAAGCAATCTCCGAACTTGATGTGCTCAGTAATTTTGCAGAGCGTGCTTATTCCTTGAATTATGAAAAGCCCGAACTGGTTAAGCAACCCGGATTAGACATCGTAGACAGTCGCCATCCCGTCGTTGAAACCACGCTTGACGCACCTTTCGTTCCTAATGATTTAGCGATGAACACGCAGCGCCGCATGCTGATGATCACGGGACCAAACATGGGTGGTAAATCGACTTATATGCGTCAGATAGCCTTGCTAGTGTTAATGGCACATGTGGGTAGCTTCGTTCCAGCCAAGAGTGCAATCATTGGCCCCATTGACCGCATCTTCACTCGTATCGGTGCTCACGATGATCTCAGTACCGGCCGCTCGACCTTCATGGTGGAAATGACCGAGGCCGCTAACATTCTCAATAATGCAACGGCCAATTCGTTAGTCCTAATGGATGAAATCGGTCGCGGCACTAGTACTTTTGACGGGCTTTCCTTAGCTTGGGCTTTTGCAGAATACCTCGCAAGCCAACGTTTAGCTTATACGCTTTTCGCAACTCACTACTTCGAACTCACCAGCCTGCCTGAGAAAATCAGCAACATCGCTAATGTACATATTGATGCGGTAGAGCATGCAGATAAAATCATCTTTTTACACCGAGTTAAAGATGGCCCTGCTAATCAAAGTTATGGATTGCAAGTCGCACAGTTAGCAGGCGTACCCAAAGTGGTTATCGATCAAGCTAGAAACAAACTCCATAGTTTAGAGCAAGATGCCAATCAATATGTACAAGCTGGGGGCACACTTCCACTAGCACTAAATTTTGCTGCTGAACCTGACCTCAAAGCGGATGAATTAAAAACAGCATTGCAAGCAATTGACCCGGATGACCTGACGCCAAAACAAGCACTCGATGCACTTTACAATCTCCACAAGTTGATTAAATAAAACCCAACCCTAATGACACTTTGGTTAAATTTTTTTAATGCAACTTCTTGCGAATTGAAAGGTATAACAAGTCCAGTGTTTTAAAAAATGCACTAAAGCGCTGGTTTTAGCCTATTAAATAAGCATAAATGGGCTAGTCAAAAAGCTCAGCTAATCTTTATAAAAATAAATTTTATACCGAAAAAATTTTAATCCCCACCCGCTTAAATTTTTGATTTCGCAGAAAGATTGTTTTTAGGTAGATATAAATAACCACTTAACGCGGAGGTTACTTATGTCACGGAATGACAGTGTATTTTTTCTTTTTGAATCGAATATAAAGCAGGAATTTATCAAACGTAAAAAGCGCCAAAGCAAAAAAATGCGGCGCCGACTTGAAGTGAAGCAGCGTCTAGACAACTATTTTGATAACAAACGTATCAATCGTCGTCTCGGCTTCCTAGAAGACGATGATGAGTTAATGTGGGATTTATAGGGACATTTGTCACACCAGATTAATCGCTGTGGGTAACGCAATCTGTGATTTACAGCGATAAAAACACTAGCCGGGCCGCGCGTTGTTGGTATACTACCCATCCCGCGTCCCGGTAGCTCAGTTGGATAGAGCGGCCCCCTCCTAAGGGGCAGGCCAGGGGTTCGAATCCTCTCCGGGACGCCACTCCTTTCTAGCAAAAATCAATCTCGCACATACAACAACTAAAGACTCTTAGCATTGGATTTACGAAGACCTTTCGAGTCCTCCTACACATTCCGCTCAATACCATCCCAACGACGAGTCGGCGAAGTAAATCCAATACCAAGAGTCGCCAGCTTATCTGTGAGCAAAAAGAAAAAACGCCCTTTGCCAGGGGAAGCAAAGAGCGTCGGGGGTTGAGAAGGCGAGGAGCTTATTTTTATTATTTATAGTTCGCTCAATCTCGGGGGCTTGCTGGTAAATACTTTTTTTATTTTGTTATTATCGTTTTGTTGTTGATGAATACATTGCATACCCCGTGCCAACTTCCCAACTAAAAACCTAAACCACTGTTTTAAATAGATAAATTAAAAACCAATTAG